>CAYLVY010000042.1:0-6278 GCA_964387205.1 uncultured Draconibacterium sp. | reverse complement strand
TTTTACCTGGGGATCCTGTTGGCCGTTTCGGCACTGCAAACCGTGGGCCATCTGGACCTGTTGGCTACTTCACTGGACAAATACGTAGGCAACCTTTACATCATCAACACCATCATCGGGATGCTTTCAGCGGTAGTTGATAATGTTCCGCTGGTTGCCGGGGCCATGGGCATGTACCAGAACACTTTTGTCCCGGACCATTATTTCTGGGAAATGCTGGCTTATTGTGCAGGAACAGGAGGCAGCATGCTTATCATCGGGTCTGCCGCCGGCGTGGCGGTCATGGGTATGGAAAAGATCGATTTTATTTGGTATCTCAAGAAGATATCCATCTGGGCCCTGATTGGTTACTTTGGTGGCGCCATCGTATATTGGGCCATGAGCGTATTCATTTTCCACGGATAGCAACCCGACCGGGGAAACTTTCTGTTTCAGTTTCCGTATTTGGTACGGACTGTAATATAACCGGGATACCGAAGCGGTGTCTGACCGATCATAATGGTTGGTTTCAGCATGATTTTGAACCTTGTCGGCTCACTGCCCACACCGGCAAGGTTAAGGCAGAAACGGATGAGGGCGTCGGCCGATTTACCGGACATCACCGTTTTAAGGTCGAACGCTATCTGTACCGGAATGTTGGCATTTCCTGCCGCAGGTATCAGGAATGGCTTGTCCAGCACACCCGTAGTCATCTTGATATCATCGATGTAAAGCATCCATTCCATCCGGTTCAACCCTGCAGGCCTGGCATTCGGATTTCTCCCTTCCAGGTTCAGTTGCAATGAAAGCGGAAATGAAGGGGATGCAAATGCCGCCATAACACGTGCCGCATCGGTAATGCTCAGGTCACCGACAGTATTGATATGCTGGAAACGTACACCTGCCAATTCCACCTTCTCCACCGACCGGATCCTGAAATCGCAGTTGGCGAGATTGGCCGCTTGCTGTGCCTGTTGAGCCACATCACAGGAGCCGATCAGAAAAGGCATGAGACAAAAAAGAAGAAAATTCAGGTTGCGTGTGAAGGTGAACAGATTTTTCATCAGTATATAGTTTTAATGAGTTGCCGCAATAATTGTGGTAAAACCGTTGCGCTTACCGTACCAGCATGATCGTTCCCTTGTTGGTAATGCGCTTTTTGTTGTTGTCTTCATAATAGATTGCCCAAACGTACTGTCCGGCCGGACATTCCGTACCATTCAGATTTCCATCCCAACCTTCCAGGATATCGGAGCTCTGAAAAACCACCGATCCCCATCGATCAAACACCTGGAAAAGAAAAAAGCGGATATTCTCCGGGGGGAGGCCAAGGATGCGGAACGAGTCATTTAAGCCGTCCCCATTGGGTGAAAAAGCATTAGGGATGTACGGGACGACCGTCACCGTCACCTCCCGGGCCAGTTCTTCTCCGCTGCAGAGGTTGCACAAAATCCTGTATGTGGTTGTTTCCATGGGAGTAACCACATGGGTGCGTTCTTCCGAGATAAGTTCAGATCCTTCATACCAGCGGAAGGTGATCTTGTTCCCGGGGATGATGGGTTCCAGATTATAAGGAATCTTCTCGACCGAATAATTGAGGCTGGATGCGGGAATAAACCGCCAACTCTCCCGACGCACACTCCAGGAGGAAGAATTCCTGTTCATTCCCGGAAGGGTATCGCACAAAGTTCCTGTTTCATCCTGTAAACCGATCGTACAACGGTTATCCCAATTTTCACAGACAGGTTTGGCGGCGAGATTGATCTCGATGGTATCACCCTCTTTTAATACGATCTGAAAGGTGGCCAAAGCATCCGTGCACCCATACATCGGACACTGGCACCACATCACCACCAGTTTCCGGTTTGGGCTTGTCCCTATTGTCTGATAAAAAATATAGGGCCCTCCATCCCTTGCCGGATCGTAATCTTCCATGGCGCCGAGAATGCATGTTTTAGGACTGGTTGGGGCTGCGCTTGGAAGCCGGATGTTGCGGGTCGCCCCCCAGTAATCGACCACACTGAGGTCGCCAAAACTGACCCAACCGTTGGCCCCGATGGAGAATCTGGTGTAGGTCTCGCCGTAAAAGGTGAAAGGGAACCCTATATCCAGCCCTTTGATGACGCTGTTATCCCCCAACGGGACCTCGAATGCAGGCAGACCGAAGGCGGCGCTGAGGGTGACCGGAACGCCGGGATTAATGGTATCGTTTCCGGTTACGATGAGTTGGGGATGTACGGAAACGGAATAAAACAAAGTAAATACAAATACAGGAACAAATTTCCAATTTCCGAGGCTGAAACCGGAAATGGCCACAGGTATATATTTATTATACGGCGTAAACAGTACCGGGAAAGTCCGCAGTACGAAAAAAGATATTCCGGATGTCTGCTTTCTGTTGAATATCATCTCTGATAATATGCAATTTACGCTAAATCCGATAATCCAACTTCACCGCACGGCAATGGTATTATCATTTCTATGAGAATTTAAACGTTGAGTTCAACGGGCTGAATTTTTCGGCTCACCATTTCAAAATATTCCTTTTTAATATCAATCCCGACAGAATGTCTCCACATCCTGTTCGCGACGATCAGGGTGGTTCCTGATCCCATAAAGGGATCAAGTACGGTATCAAATTCTTTGGTAAACAATTTTATAAACCACTCCGGCAATTCCTCGGGAAATGCAGCAGAATGGCTTTTATTACTGCATTCGGTTGCAAGGTGAAGTACATTGGTCGGATAAGCTTTATCCCTGTCTAGTAAGCGCTCCCAGGCATCCCTGAATCGATTCGGCCATTTACCGGGATAACTATTTTTCTTATGCCAGATAAACTCTTCCGTCCACAACCACCCCTGTTTTCTCATTTCCATGATCAACTCCATCACATAAGTACTTCTTTCTCCATCAACAACCTTTTCCTTGATATTGAGAATGAAAGTACCGGTTGGCTTTAATACCCTCAAAAGTTCCTGTGAAACAGGAAGAAACCATTCAACATATTGGTCATGCGGAATACCTCCATATGTATCTGTACGTTGATCAGCATATGGCGGAGACGTAACGATTAAATCAATCGAATCATCATTCAGTAACCGAAGCTCTTCTTTACAATCTCCCAAATAAATATCAGTTCGGATCTCCATGCGAAAATTTCCCGGATTTGATTAATCGATAATATGTCCTCTGCGGCCAAGAAACCTTTTGATTAGCAAATATCCGCAAATATTCCGAATTAATCATACATTTGTTCCTTGGATCAGATTTCAGGAAACTAACGTTATACATATACCAAAATTTTTATCTGTTATGAAAAAAGATAGTGCGATTTTTAAAGTGATCAAGGATGAACTGCACCGTCAGACTTCCGGTGTGGAACTCATCGCCTCCGAAAACTTTGTCAGCGATCAGGTGCTGAAAGCTATGGGTTCCTGTCTGACCAACAAGTATGCCGAAGGATATCCCGGCAAACGTTATTATGGTGGTTGTCAATATGTTGACATATCCGAACAACTGGCCATTGATCGTGCAAAGGAACTCTTCAATGCCGAATGGGCCAATGTCCAGCCCCATTCCGGCGCCCAAGCCAATATGGCAGTACTGATAACCTGCCTCAAACCGGGTGATACCTTTATGGGTCTCGATCTCGCCCATGGCGGTCACCTTTCCCATGGTTCTCCGGTCAACTCCTCCGGTATCCTTTACAATGCAGCAGCCTATCAGGTAGAGCAGGAAACCGGCACCATCAATTACGATAAAATGGAGGAGAAAGCGCTGGCACTGAAACCGAAAATGATCATTGCAGGGGCTTCCGCCTATTCCCGTGACTGGGATTACAAACGCATGCGCGCCATTGCCGACCAGATCGGTGCTATTTTACTGGCAGATATCGCCCATCCGGCCGGATTGATCGCCCGTGGTCTGCTCAACGATCCCATCGCCCACTGCCATGTTGTGACCACCACTACCCACAAGACCCTCCGGGGCCCCAGGGGTGGCATGATATTGATGGGCAAGGACTTTGAAAACCCTTGGGGGTACAAAACCCCGAAGGGAGAAACCAAGATGATGTCTCAGTTGCTCGATTCTGCAGTATTTCCGGGGATTCAGGGCGGACCGCTGGAACATGTCATTGCCGCCAAAGCTGTTTCGTTCTTCGAAGCCTTATCGGATGAGTATATGGAATATATCCTGCAGGTGAAGAAAAATGCCGCAGCCATGGCCAGGGCCTTCATCGATAAAGGATATCATGTCATTTCGGGTGGAACCGACAATCACCTTATGCTGATCGACCTCCGTTCCAAATTTCCGGAAATCACCGGCAAAATGGTGGAAAACACCCTCGTCCGGGCCGACATCACCGTAAACAAAAACATGGTTCCTTTCGACAGCAGGTCGCCATTCCAGACCTCGGGCCTCCGTGTAGGAACACCTGCCATCACCACCCGCGGCATGAAAGAAGATATGATGCCCGCCATTGTTGAACTGATCGATGAAGTGATCAGCGATATTGGTAACGATACAAAAATCATCACTGTTAGAGATAAAGTAAACAAGTTGATGGCTGATTACCCATTATTTGCTTATTAAGAATGAAAAAACTTTACCTGGTCCGGCATGCCAAAGCCTCATGGGACATGCCGGGCCTTTCCGATGCCGAACGACCTTTGCTTCAGAAAGGGGTGAAACGTACTGAACTGGTAATCGGTTTTTTACAAAAACGCAATACCCGGATCGACCAGATCATCTCCAGTCCGGCTGTCAGGGCGTATGAAACAGCGGTAATCATGGCCAGGGGACTCGACTACCCCGTTTCGAAAATCAGGACCGACCGGAAGATTTACGACGGATATTACGACCGTATGCTGGACCTGATCTACGGAACAGACAACAATACTCAATCACTGATGATTTTCGGCCACAATCCCACGATCACGCACCTGGCCAACCTCTTTCTGAATCCCGGCATCGAAAACATGCCCACCTCCTGTGTGGTTTGTCTCTCCTTCGACACAGATAAATGGGAGCAGATCCCTTCGGTGGAAGCAAAAAATGAATTCGTGGTCTATCCGAAAATGTTGAAAAATAATGGCCGGCAGGAATAAAGCCCCTATTCTCAACAGAGACCTTAACTGGCTCTATTTCAACGGACGGGTTTTGCAGGAGGCAGCCGATCCCGCCAATCCTTTATTGGAAAGACTGAAATTCCTTGGTATTTTCTCCAACAACCGCGATGAGTTCTTCCGGGTCAGAGTGGCAACCCTGAACCGGTTGCTTAAGGTAGAGCGGTTTCAATACGATATGCCGGTCAACCCGAAAAAAACCCTGAAGGAGATCGGAGAGTTGGTGCAACTTCAGGAAAGGGAGTTCATGAATGTGTATGAGACCATCCTGAATGATTTGAAAAAGAAGGAGATATATATTATCAATGAAGAGCAGCTCTCCCCTGACCAGGGGAGCTTTGTGCGGAGATATTTCAACGACAAGGTCCGTGTTGCGCTTTTCCCGATCATGATCAGCAGTCTGCGTGACATCTCTTCGCTGCGCGACAAATCGATTTATCTGGCCGTGACCCTCAGCCGGAAAGACCATGCCCTCAAAGACGACTATGCCCTCATCGAGCTCCCTACCAAAACCATCTCCCGTTTCCTGATCCTTCCGCAGGAGGGAAAAAAGCGATTTATTATATTGTTGGATGATGTGATCCGGTTTTGCCTCTCCGATATTTTTTCCATTTTCGGGTATGATACCTTTTCAGCCTTTACCATCAAGATCACCCGGGATGCAGAGATTGACATCGATACCGATGTTTCCAAAAGTTTTCTGGAGATCATGGCCGAAAGCCTGAAACAACGCAAGCGCGGGATCCCGGTCAGGTTTGTCTATGATAAATCGATCCCGGCCGAACTGCTTAAAACCATTACCAAGCGGCTGGACATCACCAAAGACGACCCCATCAGGGGCGGGGGCCGCTACCATAACTTCAAGGATTTTATGGGTTTTCCGAATCTCGGGCATGAAGAGTTGGAATATGTACCGATGCCACCCCTGGCTCACCGTGACCTGCCGCCTCACCGGAGCATCCTGGCCAGTATACGCGAAAAAGATATCCTGCTGCATTACCCTTACCATTCCTTTCAATATATCATCGATTTGCTCAGGGAGGCGTCGATAGATCCAAAGGTCAGATCGATCAAAATGACCATTTATCGTGCTGCCAGAAACTCCAGCGTGATCAATGCACTGATCAACGCGGCACGGAACGGGAAATATGTGACTGTTTTCATGGAGTTGCA
>CAYLVY010000041.1:21799-28613 GCA_964387205.1 uncultured Draconibacterium sp. | reverse complement strand
TAAGGGAGTATATCGGAGATATCTATGATTTTCTCGAACAGCGAAGACTCAGGAACCTCACCGAACTGGAATCGGGACGTCAACGGCAGGAGTCTGATCCCGGCGCCCGGGAAAAAATTTCCCGGAACAAAGAGGAGTACGAAAAGCGACGGGAATCCGATAAAGAGGTCAGGAAAGTGAAAACGCAGATATCAAAGACGGAGAATGAAATTGAGCGCCTCGAAAATGCCATTCGTTTGACGGAAGGGATGCTTGCAACACCTGAACATTACGCTTCGCAGATCCGTGACGGTTCGTTGTACCAGGAATACGAAACCTTGAAGCAATCGCTGGTCAGGGAGATGAAGCGATGGGAAGAATTATCATACGAATTGGAAGTGCTGGAAATGCAGTGATCTATTTTTCCCGCGCAAGCATTTCATTCATAAGGGTTTTCAGCGGCACCGCGGCTTCTTCATCAAAATGAAATGAATCCAGGAGAGAAAGCGCCTTTTCATGATGCTTTTCGATCTCTGCCCGCGTGAGTTTATCAATGCCCAGTTCACGGTAGATATTCAGTATTCCTGCGATCTTGCCCGTGCTGTCGGTATAGTCAGGAGCAAAGAGGTGTTTCATCCGGTTGAGTTGTTCCGGTGTGGCTAATTCTTTGGCTTTCAGATATAACCAGGTTTTTTTATTGGTGGCAATATCGTTCCCTATGGCTTTGCCGAATTTTTCCGTTTCACCGAAGGCATCCAGGTAATCGTCCTGAAGCTGAAAGGCCAGCCCCAGTTCTATTCCGGCTTGGTAAATGCGGAGTGATAACTCTTCGCCTGCCCCGGCAATGATTGCCCCGAGTTTCAGGCTGCAAGCAATCAGCACCGCGGTTTTCAGCCTGATCATCATCATGTATTCATCAAGGGTGACATGATCCTGGGTCTCAAAATTCATGTCATACTGTTGGCCTTCGCATACTTTTCGCGCGGTATCATTGAATAGCACCATGACCTGGGGAAGGAGGGCCGGACTGGTTTTGGCCACAAACTCATAGGCGATAACGAACATGGTATCACCGGAGAGAATGGCGGTATTGATATCCCATTTCTCATGCACCGTAACTTTACCGCGGCGCAAAGGTGCGTGATCCATGATATCGTCGTGAAGGAGTGTGAAGTTGTGGAATATCTCCAATCCCATGGCCGGATAGAGTGCATCCCTCACGTTCCCTCCGAAAACATCGCAGGAGAGCAGCACTAAACCAGGCCTGAGCCGTTTTCCTCCCTGTTCCATGGTATATTCAATGGGTTCATAGAGGTGGGCGGGTTCCCGGTAAAAGGGAGTCTCCCCGAAGGCCTGCTGGATAATATTTTGTATTTCCGACAGTTGGTGCATGCTTTTCTGGCTAAGCGTTAATCGGCTAAATTGATCAGGTACTGACCATAGCCACTTTTAAGAAGGGGTTCGGCGATACGTTGGAGTTGTTCCCGGTCTATGAATTTCATCCGGTAGGCAATCTCTTCGATGCAGCCGATCTTCAGCCCCTGTCGGTTCTGAACAACCTCCACAAACTGGGATGCCTGTAAAAGCGATTCAAAAGTGCCGGTATCGAGCCAGGCAATACCGCGGCTCAACACGCCGACCTTGAGTTTTCCCCGTTCCAGGTACCACCGGTTGACATCGGTGATCTCGTATTCGCCGCGATGGCTGGGTTGGATATTTTTTGCTACTTCAATAACCGAGTTATCATAAAAATAGAGTCCGGGAACGGCGTAGTTCGATTTCGGCGACTGGGGTTTCTCCTCGATGGAGAGTGCCCTGAAATGCTCGTCAAACTCTACTACACCATATCTTTCAGGATCGTGAACATGATAGGCAAACACCACCCCTCCCGTTGGGTCATTGTTCTCATACACGAGTTGGGATAATCCGCTGCCGTAGAATATATTATCCCCAAGAATCAGGGCAACCTTTTCTTTGCCCACAAATGATTCACCAATCACGAAGGCTTGTGCCAACCCATTGGGAATCTTTTGTTCTGCATATGAAAAGCTACAACCGAGGGCTTCCCCGGAACCCAGTAAAAGTTTGAAATGAGGCAGGTCCGTTGGTGTGGAGATGATGAGGATTTCCCTGATACCAGCCATCATCAGAACCGACAGCGGATAATAGATCATGGGTTTATCATAGATTGGCATCAGTTGTTTACTGACAGCCAGGGTGAGCGGATGGAGCCGTGTACCTGCCCCACCGGCCAGAATTATACCTTTCATGATATTTTCAGTTGATTTGTTTTGTAAAAATAGTAAACTAAGTTGAATGGCTGCTGTTCAGTCATTCTTTTTCTCCTCGTCCTCCGGAAATAAATCCTCCGTCTCTGCCGTGTAAATATCCACCAGCGGCGATTCAAACGCCTTGGTTGTACTCCACTTATCCAGCGTAAGCAGCATCGACGGAAGTACGAACATATTCAGCAATCCTGCCACCAGTAATGTGAAAGAGATCAGGAAGCCCAGCGCCTGGGTGCCGCCAAAAGTGGAGAGGATAAAGATGGCGAAACCGAAAAATAAAACGGTAGAAGAATAGATCATGCTGTATCCGGTTTCTTTCAGGGCTGAAATGACTGAGGCGGGGATATCATGTCCGGTATGCTTCAATTGTAAACGGTAGCGTGAAAGGAACTGTATGGAGTTATCCACCGAAATACCCAGTGCAATGCTGAAAATCAAAATGGTGGAAGGTTTGACCGGTAGTCCGGTGAACCCCCTGAGCGCCGCAGTCATGAGTTGGGGTATCAGGTTGGGGACCAGGGATATGATGATCATTCTCCAGGAGGTAAAGAGAAATGCCAGCAATAGCCCGATGATCACCACAGCGAGGGCAATACTCTCCCACAGGTTTCGGATCAGGAAATTGGTTCCTTTGAGGAATACCACACTTGTTCCGGTGACCGTTACCTTGTATCTCGACGGGTTGAAAATAGAATCGATGGCGGGCCGCAGGGTTTGCTGAATACTGTCGATCTTGTTGGTACCGACATTGGCCATCTGTACACTGATGCGGGTCACCTGATAACCGGAATCGATGAAGTTGTTCAGGATCGATCGTTTTGCCCCACTGAAGCCGGGTATATAATCAGCCATAAAGGCCAGTTCGCTACGGTCAGGAAGGCTGTAAAAGGAACTGTCGCCCAGGTAAAATGCTTGCCGGGCGGCCTTGATCACCTCCACCATCGAGAGGGCTTTTGATAATTCGGGATACCGGGACAAGGTATCCTGCAACTGGTCTATCTTCTTCAGATTAACAAGGTTCAGTACACCTTTCTTCTTCTTGGTGTCCACCACGATCTCCAGGGGCATTATCCCTTTAAAGTGCTTTTCAAAAAAGAGCATATCGGTATAAATCGGATCCCGTTTGGAAATATCATCTACAATGGTTCCGCTGGAACGAAGTTGCCAGGCCCCGGCCACTCCGCCAATGATCAGTACACCCATGACGGCGTAAATGGGATTACGGTAGTGCTGAACAATATGAACAGCCTTCCCGATCAGGGTCCGGGCAAGGCTTTCTTCAATATGTTTGGTATATCTCGACTTGGGAGGCGGCAGAAAACTGAAAAAGATCGGGACCAGCGTCAATGAAAGGACATAGATCCCCATGATGCTGATGGCCGCCACCAGTCCGAATTCGATCAGCAGTTTATTGTTGGTTATGACAAATGCGGCGAATCCGGCGGCAGTTGCGGCATTCGTCAGCAAATTGGCTACCCCGATGCGCTGGATGACACGGGAGAGCGATTTGGCCTGGTTACGGTGGTGGGAAAACTCGTAATGGTATTTATTGAGGATAAAGATGCAGTTTTCGACCGCGATGACGATTACCAGGGGTGGGATGATGGCAGTGAGCATGGTGATCTTGTACCCGAGGATGGCCATCAGCCCGAGGGTCCATACCACACTGATGATCACGATGAGCATCGGGAAGATCACCGCTTTGGCTGACCGGAAAAAAATAAAAAGGAAGAATGCGGAGATCAGCAGCGCCAGTAAAACGAATTGTTTCAGTTCATTCTGAAGTTTGCTGGCAATAAGCGTATTGATGTATGGCAGTCCTGAAAAATGGACATCCACTCCTGTCCGGGTACTGTAATCCTTCACAAGATCGGTGATTTCTCTGATCAACCGGTCGCGTTGTTTCGACTGGATCACATTTTTGTCCAGGGTCACGGCCATCAGGTAGGCAGAGGTCTCAGGGTTGTACAAAAAACCTTGATAGAACTTCAGGGTGTGGATGATATCCCTTACGGAATCTACTTCTTCCTGTTTCTGAGGTCGTTGCGAAAGCAAGGGTCGGAATTCGAATTTCCGTGTAGAGTCGTTCCGGATCAGGTTGAGCAACCGTGCGGGGGAGATGATCTCCGCCACGCCCCTGATCTTTTTCAGGGAATCGCTCAGGTCGTAAAGGGCCTGGTAATGGTTCAGCCGGAAAAACCCGGGATCAGAGATCCCGACGAACATGATAGTACCATCCTGGCCGAATTTCCGGATGAAATCCCGGTAGATGATGCTGGTACTGTCTTTGGCGGGAAGGATCCCGGCACTTTCATAAGAGAGTTTTACCCGGGATGCCATAAAACCCATGAAGACCGTCAGTGCAGCAACGACAACAAGGATGGAGATACGGTTTCTCAGAATGGTCCTGACCAGGAAATTCCACACGCCTCTGTTAGTTTGGGATTGCAAAATTAGTAAAAACCCACGTTGCTCCATACTTTCCTATTCATCAAAAAGTGTTAAGTTTGCATCCCAAAAAGAGATGCTGTTATGAAATATGACCATAAGCTGTTCCAGGGCAAAACCCTTGCAATACTCTCCGGTGGCGGAGATACCCCTGCCATTAATTCCAGCATTGAAGCTATCCGAAACCGGGCTTCCCTGCTTGGCTTCAAAGTCTATGGAGTGCTTCAGGGCTGGAAAGGTTTACTGGGCGATGGTAATATAGTCGACCTTACCAATCAGCCTTATGATGGTTATTACGGAGGAACAGCCCTTCGGTCGAGTCGTACCAATCCTTTTCCCTCGAAAAAAAATCCGGAAAGCAGGGTGCCACAGGTATTGAAGAATTTTCAGCGATACAAGATCGATGTCCTGGTGACTATTGGCGGTGATGATACCAACGGAGCGGCCAAGCGTCTCTTTGAAACAGAGGGTATTCCTGTGATCGGATTTCCCAAAACCATTGATAATGACCTTCGTACCAGAACCATTCATCACTACAATGGCAAAGATATTGAAGCGGTACTCTGTCCCGGCTTCCCCAGCGCCGCCCGTGCCGTCATGGAAACAGCGGCCAGCCTTAAAACCACTGCCGAATCGCACTCCAGGATCCTAGTACTCGAAGTGATGGGCCGGGATGCCGGATGGCTTACTGGTTCCGCAGTCTTTGGCGGGGCTCAGCTTGGCCTTATCCCGGAATTTGAGATCACCAAAGAGCGTAAAGATGTTTTCTTTGAAACGGTGAAAGAGGCTTACATGCACTCGCGGAAAAGGTGCCTTATCATCCCCGTTTCGGAAGGGACCCGTTGGTACGATGAAAAAACCGGTAAAGTGGATGTCGTTTATGCCAGTTCAGAAGTCGATGAATACGGTCACCCCAGGTTTGGCGGTGTCAGCGGCATCATCGCATCGGAAATCAGCGCACGCCTCGGTATCGAAGCCAGGGCGCAAATATCCGGCTACTACCCCCGCAGCGGCCATTGCCGGCATTACGATCGCCGCCTGACCGCCACACTGGCTGATAAAGTGGTCGACCTGCTGCTCCGTGAGGATTATGGCCAGATGCCGGTCATGAAACAAATCGTCCCCTTTGTGGAACTGGAAGAGTTCAACACAACCGCCATCGATATGGGTGCAGTGGGAAATAAACCGCTATCTGATGATTATTATGATGTCAATAAGTTCTCCTTTACGGAGGCTTATCATGACTTCCTGACCAATGTCCTGGAAAAACCTGAATATGACGAATTCAGGTACGACTTTCCCGTGGTCATTCCCTGACCACCAACTGGCAGGTAGCCCTGCTCCTCAGGTCCATCAGAACTTCCCTGTTGCCGGTAGCCAGCGCAACCGCGTTCTCATCATAGTGCCTGATCGTAATCAGGGATACCGGCGTGTTATACCTGATTTCATAATGTTCGCCGAGATATTCCAGCAAAGGATCAGTCCGGAGCGGATCATGGCCGATGCAGATGGTAAAACTGATGGCCGAATTGTGCATCAGGTTTACCTTCACTTTAAACCTGGCAAGGGTAGCAAAGATATCTCCAAGGTTTTCTTCCAGTATGAACGAGAAATCCCTCGTGGACAATGAGATCAGCATCTGTCCTGTTTTCCTTATAAACACGGGTGTTTCGATCCTCCACTGACGGAGGTTTCCGATAAGCGTACCGGGGCTGTCCGGTGCCTGAAACGACCTCACATGAAGGGTTATGTTGGCATTTTCCAGTGGCTGTATTGTTTTTGGATGGATCACACTGGCGCCGTAATAGGCAAGTTCAACCGCCTCCCGGTACGAGAGGGTATCCAGCCGCACAGCATCAGGCATCCATTTAGGATCGGCATTCATCACCCCCGGTACATCTTTCCATATCACCATTTCATTGATATTCAGCGAGTATGCGAAAATGGCAGCAGAGTAGTCGCTTCCTTCCCGACCCAGGGTAGTGGTGATACCCCCCGGTCCGCCGGCAATAAAACCCTGTGTAAGATGGATGACTCCAGGAAGCAACCGGTTCTCTTCCCGGGAGAGAAACTCGTTCCTGATATTTTTAATGGTTTCA
>CAYLVY010000041.1:10642-21789 GCA_964387205.1 uncultured Draconibacterium sp. | reverse complement strand
TCCCGGCCTCCCGGAAGTTATCATCGGTGCGGATCAGTTCCCGCACATCATGATAACGGCTATCCAGCCCGACCGAAACAAGGTAATGGTGTACGATACAGGTAGAGAATAGTTCTCCGAAAGAGACGATCTGATCGTACTCCACATCATAACCGGGCCTGTCAGGGGTATAGAGGTGGCCTTTACGGATATATCCCCGCAATTGGTTAAACAGCGAGTCAAGTTCTCCAAAAGCAGGATGTACCGGATCAGTGAAGAGCTCACGGGCCATGGAGAAATGGTAATGCTCAATTTCCCCGAATTTTTCGATCAGGGCGATGGGGTCGTTCGCCATGTAGTATTTCAGGATAGTTTCCAGCGCATTGGTGGTCTTGCCCATGGCCGAGACCACCACGATCAATCCCCTGTCGCGGTATCTTTCCACGATTCTGGCCACATTGCGGACCCCTTCGGCATGGTGGACCGATGCCCCTCCGAATTTAAAAATATTTGGCTTCATGCGGCAAATGTAAAGAAAAAGTTAGCGGCTCAATGTGAGGATTTCCTACTTTTGCAGTTCAAAACCAGAGAAGATGAAATTCAAGACATTAACCGAGTTTATCATTGAAAAACAGTCTGAATATCCGCAAGCTTCCGGGGAACTGTCCCGCTTACTGAACGATATTGGCATTGCGGCCAAATTTGTTAATAAAGAGGTTAACCGTGCCGGGCTGGGTGATGTGATGGGATACGCCGGCGAGGTCAATGTGCAGGGAGAGGAACAGAAGAAACTGGATGTATATGCCAATGAGCAGTTCATTGCTGCACTGAAATCGGGTGGTCAATGCTGTGCCATCGGATCGGAGGAAAACGAGGAGATCATCCTGCTCGACAGCGGGGTTTCCAAATATGGCAAATATGTAGTTTCTATCGATCCACTCGATGGCTCTTCCAATATCGAATCCAATGTTTCCATCGGTACCCTTTTCTCCATCTACAGGAGGAGAACGGTCAGGGGCGATGCGGAGCTGGAGGATTTTCTGCAGCCGGGAAGAAATCAGGTCGCCGCAGGCTATATCATTTACGGTTCTTCAACCATGCTCGTCTATACTACCGGATACGGGGTCAACGGATTTACCCTTGATCCGTCGGTGGGGCTCTTTATCCTGAGCCATCCCGATATGAAATTTCCCGGGAACGGAAATATTTATTCGATCAACGAAGCCAACTATTTCTCCTTTCCCGAAGGGGTGCGCCAGTACATCCATTATTGCCAGGAGGAAGATGCGGCAACACGCCGGCCCTATTCCACCCGCTATATTGGTTCAATGGTTGCCGACATTCACCGGAACCTCATCCGCGGAGGCATCTTTCTATATCCCGGAACCACGAAAAACCTCAAAGGGAAGCTTCGTTTGCTCTATGAATGCAACCCGGTTGCCTTCCTGGTAGAGCAGGCCGGGGGTAAGGCCACCGATGGATTCCGAAGGATCCTCGACATTCAGCCCACAGCCCTCCATGAACGTTCGCCACTCTTTGCCGGCCCTACCGATATGGTTGAAAAGGCCGAACAACTGATGCTGCTTCACTCCCCCGAATTTAAAATCGGTTGACACGGGGTGAACCCATCCGAAATTCTTTCATTATTCAGGGAGTATCAACCGGTCAGGGAGATCCTCCGCTTTGTCCGGGCCGGTTCCGAACCAGGTGAGAGCAGTCACGCGGAAGGGGGAAGACGTTTCCGCCTTCTGCTGAAAGAACTATCCGGCTCATCAGGGTCGATGGTGCTGGCCTCCGTTTTCGATGCTATTCCCGTGCCACACCTGGTCATTCTTCCCGATAAGGAGTCGGCTGCTTATTTTTTCAATGACCTGAAACAGCTCCTCGGCGAACGGGTTTACTTTTTCCCGTCTTCTTACAAGAAAGGGATTCCCGGAGGGGCCAGGGATAACCAGGGGTTGCTCTCCCGTACCGAAATTCTGAACCTGCTCAGCAGCAGGATGCGGAAGTTCATCGTGGTGAGCTATCCGGAAGCGGTCACCGAAAAGGTGGTCAATAAACAGTTCCTGGAGAAAAATACACTTCGGTTGTCGGTGGGAGAGAAGGTAAACATGGAGTTTATCCTTGACCTGCTCATCGAATTCGACTTCGAACGAACCGATTTCATTACTGAACCCGGCGAATTTGCCCTGAGGGGCGGGTTGATCGATGTCTATTCATTCAGCCATGACCATCCCTTCCGGATTGAATTTTCGGGCGACCATGTGGAATCGATACGCTCCTTTGAACCCTCCACCCAGCTTTCGATCCAGAAACTGCAGGAGATCACTATCGTGCCCGATATCAGGGCTGATGAGACGCGGAAGATCCGCTACGAGCCTGTTTTCAGCTTTCTCCCCGAAAAGACACTCTGCTGGCTCTCCGAAATGGAAACCATCGTGCACCGGGTAGATAAAATGGCCGGATCGGAATTGCTCCTTCCGGGAAGCGAGTTTCTCCGGACTTTTCTCGACTTTTCCACCCTCGAATTCGGCAATCAGGCCTGGTTCAGGACTGCAGCAGAGATACGTTTCGGTACTGCCCCTCAGCCAGCGTTCAACAAAAATTTCGACCTTCTCCATGATGATTTGGAACGAAATGCCAACCTCGGCTTCAAAAATATTCTGGTTACCGACAATCCCCGGCAGGCAGACCGCCTGAAGGAGATTCTGACGGAGATCAGTCGTCGGTCCGGTGAAAAATCACCGGTACAAGCGGCCCCTCCGTCGCTGATCCATGATGTATTGCCGGTTTCGCTGCATGAAGGTTTCATTGAAAAGGAGCTGAAGCTGATTTTTTACACCGACCATCAGATTTTCGAGCGTTATCACCACTTTCATCTCCGTGATGGTTATTCGGGCAAAGAAGCCCTCAAACTAAAGGAGCTGTACGACCTGAAGCCCGGTGATTTCGTTACCCATATCGACCATGGGGTGGGCAGGTTCGACGGCCTGGAGAAGATCAGCAACAATGGCCGGGAGCAGGAGGCCATCCGCTTGATTTACAAGAATGATGACCTGCTCTATGTCAGTATTCATTCGCTTCACCGGATTTCAAAATATATAGGCAAGGAGGGTACCGCCCCGACCCTGAACCGGCTGGGATCAGATTCCTGGAATAAACTCAAGACCAAAACCAAGAGCAGGGTAAAGGATATTGCCCGGGAGCTCATCCGGTTATATGCAGAGCGAAAAGCCACTCCCGGTTTTGGCTGTACCCCGGATAATTACCTGCAGGCCGAACTGGAAGCTTCTTTTATTTACGAAGATACTCCCGATCAGGTCAAGGCAACCGCCGATGTGAAAAGGGATATGGAGGCCCAATTTCCGATGGACCGGCTGATTTGCGGAGATGTGGGATTTGGGAAAACTGAGATCGCCATCAGGGCGGCCTTTAAAATGGTGAATGAAAGCCGCCAGGTTGCCATCCTGGTACCTACCACTATTCTGGCACTTCAGCATTTCAAGACCTTTTCCGAAAGACTTGGCGGTTTTCCATGCAGGGTGGACTATATCAACCGGTTCAAATCGGTAAAAGATCAATCAGCTTTGCTGGCCGATCTGGAAAAAGGGAAGATTGACATCCTGATCGGGACTCACCGTATCCTGAGTAAGGATGTGATATTTAAAGATCTTGGATTGCTCATCATTGATGAAGAGCAAAAATTCGGCGTGGGGGCTAAAGAAAAGATCAAGATGATGAAGGTAAATGTGGACACGCTTACCCTTACCGCTACCCCGATCCCCCGCACCCTGCAGTTTTCGCTGATGGGGGCGAGAGACCTTTCCATTATCAACACCCCGCCGCCCAACCGTTATCCGGTACAGACCGAACTGCACACCCTCAACGAAGAGGTGATCCGCGAAGCGATAAAATTTGAAGTGCAGCGTGGCGGCCAGGTCTTTTTCGTGACCACCAGAATACTGAATATCATGGAGATTTCGGTGATGATCCAGAGGATCGTACCGGGTGTCAGGGTAGCAGTGGCGCATGGGCAGATGGAGGGTCACAAACTGGAGAAAGTGATGCTCGATTTTATCGAAGGAGAATACGATGTGCTGGTCTCCACCACCATCATCGAATCGGGCCTCGATATTTCCAATGTCAACACCATTATCATTAACGATGCCCACCACTACGGACTCAGTGACCTGCACCAGCTCCGCGGTCGGGTTGGCAGGTCGAACAAAAAAGCATTCTGCTATCTTCTGGCGCCGCCTGTTTCTACCCTGACCGATGAAGCCCGGAAACGGCTGCGTGCCATCGAAGAATTTTCGGATCTGGGAAGTGGCTTCAATATTGCCATGCGCGACCTCGATATCCGGGGTGCGGGGAATATCCTTGGTGCGGAGCAAAGCGGCTTTATTTCCGAAATTGGGTTCGAGATGTATCAGAAGATCCTCGATGAAGCCTTGATGGAATTGAAAGAACATGATTTTAAAGAGCTTTTCACCGATGAATCCCGTCGCACCTTTGTACGTGATTGTGTGATCGAGACCGATCTGGAAATTCTCATCCCCGATGACTATATCTCAGCCATGTCGGAACGACTTGGCTTGTATAAAGAATTGGATTCGGTTCAGGACGAGCAGGAACTGGACCGGTTCAGGGAGCGGCTGACCGACCGGTTTGGCGAGATTCCTCCCCAGACACAGGACCTTCTGATCACAATTCGTCTACGCTGGCTGGCGAAAAAAATCGGATTCGAAAAACTCGTCCTGAAGAATCAGCGTCTGACCGCGTATTTTGTCTCCAATCCCGAATCGGATTACTATCAGTCGCTGCAATTCGCTTCACTGCTGGAGTATCTGAAAAACAATCCCCGTTTTGCAAAGATGAAAGAAGAAAAGGGGAGACTTTCGCTCACCTTTCAGAGCGTCAATACCATCGATCGAGCCCTGGAGATGCTGTCTCCCCTTTTGCATGAGGTGTTTCCGGCCGGAAACACCGCTGTTATTTCTTCCCGGTAACTTTAAAAGTATCAACCTCCCATTTGGCCGAAGTGCCGCTGGTGGTTCCCGAAGATTTGTATATGTATGCAACATGCACTTTCTGGTTGTATGCAACCAGGCTTACATCCCCGCTTGAAGTCCAGGTCTTGCTGTCGGCAGCCGGGAGGGTGCAGGGAAGTGTAGTCCAGGTGGCCAGCTTGGGATCGCCGGAACCTGCATAGTCGGTAGATATTTTCACTTCCAGAGGATTGGGATTGCCTGAATCCTTGAACTGGGTCCAGGTGCGGAAGGTCAGCACCGATTCCTTTACTCCCGTCAGATCGATGGCCGGCGACATCAGCCAGGTCTCGGCAGGTGCATTACCGCCGTAGCTGTTGCCTATCATGCATTTGAACTGGGAATCCCAAACCCACGGTTTGTTACCCGCATGGGTGAATACAACCCAGTCGGGTGGAGCCGACTCAAAAGTCTGTTCGTAAATGGTTGTCAAAACCGGGCCGATACCGGTGGTGTCAAATTTCACCAGGTCGTTGAGGTCCCGGACGTACATCTGGTACTGTCCGTTGTATTTGCTGAGGATTCCCTGAAGGGTACCGATACCAGCGGGAAGTTTGCTATTGGCAAACGTGGAGTAATTGGAGGTGCGGATAATAAAGTTATCTCCGTCGATCTTAATAGGATTGTTTTCGGCATCGCCAATATTACGGTTGGTGGTGACGTCGCCGCTGACGAAGGTCTTGCCTACTTCCGGAAAACGCACATTGGGGACTTTAACCACCATGCTGAGCAGTTTGTCGAGGTCGGCAACCGGGGCAGTCACATCCATCGCAATGGGTTCCGGTGCGAGTCCGGGCAGGCTGTCCCGGAAAATATGGACGGGGATCAGGGAGGCAGGCATGCGGCCGATGGCTGCATTGTAAGGGTAGCCGAGCTGAATCACTCCGCCGTACATGCCAAGGTACAATCCTTTGCACTTGATATATACCCGCTGACCTACTTTATATTCGGTGTAGAGGTTGGTCTGGTCAAGGGCCAGCACCAATCCGCCGGTATGGTCCTGAATATAAAGGGTTTTGTAGATGTTGCCCGATTCGTCGTTGGCTCCCACAATACCTTTGATGATGATATCTTTTTTGATGGTCATCACTGTTCCGAGGGTATCGGGGAGATAGATGCTTTTCAGACTGTCAAGGGTACAGTTGGCATCGAAATCAACAGTGGGAATGAATACGGGTGGCTGGTCGAACTCTTTCTTGACGCATCCGCTGAGGATGGCCAGCATAACAAAGAATGTTAGAATTCCGCTGATTTTTCCTGACAAATATTTCATGATCTGTATGGTTTAAAAGTTCCTGTTATATTCTGAAATTAACATTTAAGAAAAAGGTTCTGCCGAAGTAATTGTAATACTTGGGCAGGAATTTGCCGATATCCTTGGTTTCGAAATCAAAACGGTTCTGTTCATAACCGCCGCTCTGGATGTCTTTGTTGTCAAGCAGGTTGGTCACACTCAGGTTGATGTTGATGAAATACTTCCGTTGGATGCGTATCGATTTTCCGATCGAAGCATCCAGGGTGATACCTCCCTTGAGTTTTTCCTGTTGTGTGATCTCCCGGATCAGGGGATCGCCCGGGCCAAGGTTGGCGATGGCGAGCTGGCTGCGCCGTTCGGGATTGAAATCAGCGTAATTATTATCAAAGAAATTGGCGTTGAAATTGAAATACCAGAAGTTGATATTGTATTTCAGACCAAGGGTGGCTGCCGTTTGCGGGGTTTGCGGAATAAAGAAATTCTTGATGTAGGTGGTAGTGGTGGTATCGGGCCGCGATCCGTTGTCGAAAGCAATAGTGGTATTTGGACGGTTGGAATAGCGGTATTCGCCAATGGCGGCAACGCCGATGACCGATAAACGCTTGGTGGCTTTTACCTCAGCACCAAACTCAAGCCCGTGATGGTACTTGTCGATGCCGCTCATGATGAGGTTGACATAGGTCTGATAGTCGTCGTGATAAAAACTGTTGATCTCGTTCACATCGGTAAAGCTGGTGTAATAGTAGGTCAATCTTCCTTTCAGCCAGGGATAACGGACAGCATAGTTGATATCTCCTCCGAAAATGTTTTCGTTGACGATCGAAGGCACCACATCATCACGTACCCTTGCGGATACAAAGAAATTGGAATAGAAGGGTGCACGTGACTGGTAAAAACCATTGACATAGGCGAAGTGCCTGCCGGTGATCTTATATGTGAACCCTCCTTTAACACCTGCATTCAGAAAATCATAAACAGTTGATTTTCCGAAAGAATTGTCGGGATGGCGTCCATTCTTCATATATCCTTCTCTCCAATATTGAACGCCACCGATGGAAAGGGCTGCATAGAAGTCGAATTTGTCATAAGAAAATTCGGCCTGCCCCCAGATTCCTCCTTTATTGATAAAGGCAGCATAATGGTAACCGAATTTATCACCTTTGGTGACCTTACGGTTTGGGTTGGAAAGGTCATTCTGTGCGGTAGCGCTGTCGCCCGGGAAATCCCGTTGGGCATATTGGTCGATATCGAGCCAGTAATTGGCGCCCAGGAGGTCATCTACCACTTTATAGTGTTCACCTTTATATACTTTATCATTCAACCCGCCGGTAACTGTAATCTGGTTGCTTATCTCCTTGCGGAGGAAGGAATTGAAGTTGAAATTGTTGGTTTTAACAATGTTTTTCTCTACGATATACCGTGCAGGCTGGTTGGTGAGGTTGCCCAGGTAGTTGATCTGGTAGAGCCGGTTCCAGTCGATCTGGCTCACCGAGGGATCATTGGCCCAGTTGTTCCGGATCAATTCCTGGGTACGGGGATCTCCTTTGTAATAACTGGGCAGGTAGCGATAGTAATCGGGCCGCGGATCGGCAGCGTTAAACCAGCTCAGGGAGGTCCAGTTGTCTTCACCGAAGGAATAGGAGGCGGTAGTGGTCAGCCGGGTTTTGTCGCTGATATCCCAGTAATGGTTGAGGATGAACACCGGTTCGTGGAATTGTTTAACACGGGCGTTTCGTTTGTCGCCGTTCAGGTATCCCCAGTTGGGATTATAATAATTGGTACCCGCAAGGTCCTTGGTTTCCTGCATGGCTGCTGCCGATTGCCCACGCTCGGTGGGGGCGCCGAAAACCGACAGCGCAAGGCTGTGCTTTTTGCCGAATTTTTTCTCGGCAGCCAGAAAATAGGACCATGCATCATAGAAGGTGGCGGAGATGTATCCTTCCTGTGACCAGCGCCTGGACCCGCTGACGGTGAATGCCCAACCGTTTTCCAAGGCTCCGGTGGAGTAAGTAAGCATGAGCCGGTTGCGGTAAGTACGGTCAGTGAGCGAGTAGGAGAGTTTCAGTTGTTTCCGGTAATCGCTGGCGCGTGTGTTCAGGTATGTCATTCCCGAAAAGGTACCATAAGAAAAGGGATTGGCGGTAGCGCCGTAATATACTTCCCGGTTGCGCATGGCATCGTTCAGGCCGCCCCAGTTGCTCCAGGATATCCGTCCGTTTTCGGGATCGCTCACATCGGCGTTGCTGATCAGCACTTCACCGTTTTCGGAATCGTAACCACGGGTCTTGAAAAACATCGACCCGAAAATGTATCCGGCATTGGAAGCAAAAACATCGTCAGACGCCTGCAAAAGGCCGGAAACGGACTGATCTTTGGTCTCATCCTCCAGGTCCAGCATCACGATGCTGATATCAGGTGTCATATCGGAACGGCTTATCGTCCGCTGCAGGGAGAGTGGAGGCAGGTCTGTCCGGGCGGCATTCACATCCACCTCGGTGGTAAAATCATCATAGTTGGCACGGGTAATGATCACCTTGTGCAGGCCAAAGGGTACGTTCTTTATTTCAAAAAAACCTTCCGGATCTGAAGTTGCTGAAAGGTTTAGGGTGGGAATGGAAACAAGCGCCTGGTCCACAGGGGCCCGGGTTCCTGTCTCCTGAATCTTGCCCGTCAAAATGCCATTTTGTGCCTGTAGCAAAGTGGAGGCAAGGAGCAGGATTCCAAGTAGGAAAATTTTTCGGTTCATCAGCGGATTTTTTGGAAAACAATGCGCAAAGTTACTCTTTTTTTGGAGGATGGAGAATTAAAAAAAATTGTACTTTTGACCG
The DNA here is from genome assembly GCA_964387205.1 of uncultured Draconibacterium sp. Taxonomy (GTDB): domain Bacteria; phylum Bacteroidota; class Bacteroidia; order Bacteroidales; family FEN-979; genus CAIVAT01. The sequence goes on along the minus strand of CAYLVY010000041.1, from coordinate 12,679 downwards.
GAAAATCCCAGTCCCGTGATACGACCATTCTCCTTTGCCACCCTTGCTTTTTTCCTGTTATTCAGTTTCATTTCCGGTAACGGCTGCGCGCAGAATAAGCCGGTTAAAATGGTATCAGTAGGTTTTTATAATATTGAAAACCTTTTTGATACCATCAACGATCCCACTACTAATGACGAAGAATTCCTTCCCGAAGGGGCCAACCGTTGGAACACATCAAAATATTACGAAAAGCTGAAGAACCTGGCCGAAGTTATCGTTCAGATCGGGGACGAATATATCAAGGGCGGCCCTGCAGTGCTGGGATTCTCTGAAGTGGAGAACCGAACCGTGGTCGAAGACCTCGTGCGCACCGAACCCCTGGCGTCATCGGGATATGCAGTAGCCCATATCGAATCGGCCGACCGCCGGGGTATCGATGTCGGGTTTATTTACAAGCCTTCCGTTTTTCAATTGACCAACCTGACCTACCATCGCCTGCAGCTTGCTTCAAATCCGAATTACCGGACCCGGGATGTGGTGGTGATGTCAGGCACCATCGACGGCGAAAAGTTCCATTTTTTCGTGAATCACTGGCCTTCCCGCAGTGGTGGCGAAAAGGAGACGGAAAAGTACCGTACTGCCATGGCTTCGTTGTGCCGCACTGCCGTTGATTCGGTATTTGCACTGGACGAACATGCCAAGATCATCATCATGGGCGACCTTAACGACGACCCCATCGATGCCAGCGTGGTCAGATATCTCGGTGCAAAATTCAAACCAGAACATGTCAAACCCACACGGGACCTGTTCAACCCCATGTATCAGTTATACCGCGACGGAATCGGCTCGCTTGCTTATCGCGACAGTTGGAACCTGTTCGATCAACTGATTATTTCTTCCTCATTGCTCGACAAATCGGGTAAAGGTTTCCGCTTCCTCAGGGCCAAAGTGTTCAACCGTAGCTTCCTGCTGCAGAAAGAGGGACAGTACAAAGGATATCCCCTGCGTACCTTTGCCGGAGGCGTATATACCGCCGGATACAGCGATCACCTTCCGGTATATCTGTTTTTAGTGAAAGAACAACAATAGCAACATAAAAAGATATACTAAACCGGAAAACAATACCGTTATTCTACATCAAACCCAGTTACCTGTGACGGATTCCCTGGTCATCATCCCTACCTATAACGAGAAAGAGAATATCGACCGGATTGTCAGGAAGGTCTTCTCCCTCCCCAGGGAATTTGATATTCTCGTGGTGGAAGATAACTCACCCGACGGCACCGCCGATATCGTCAGAGAAATGATGAAAGAATTTCCCGACCGGTTGTTCATGGAAGAGAGAAAAGGTAAACTGGGTTTGGGTACAGCCTATATTCACGGTTTCCGGTGGGCTCTTCAACGGCATTACGGCTTCATCTTTGAGATGGATGCCGATTTTTCCCACAATCCCGACGACCTGCTCCGCCTTTATGACGCCGCCCGGAACAAAGGAGGTGACCTGGTGATCGGATCACGGTATATTGTCGGGGTCAATGTGGTCAACTGGCCTATGGGAAGAATGCTGATGTCTTATGGCGCCTCCATGTATGTGCGTTTTGTAACGCGGATGAAGGTAATGGATACCACGGCCGGGTTTAAGTGTTATACCCGTAAGGTGCTGGAAACCATCGATCTGAGCAAAATTAAGTTTACCGGGTACGCTTTTCAGATCGAGATGAAATATACCGCATGGAAACTCGGTTTCCGGATCGTGGAGGTTCCCATCATCTTTACCGACCGGACCATGGGTGAATCCAAAATGAGTAAAGGGATATTCAAAGAGGCAGTCCTCGGGGTGATCAGCCTGCGGTTCAGGAGTTTGCTGGGCCGTATCAAACCCCGGCAATGATGACCGGGGATCATTCCGTTCCCCGACAGCACACGGTTAAGTTTTAAATTATCAGCCATGCAGGATTACTACATATATAATGCATTGATCATCAATGAAGGTGAGCGGTACCCCGGGGCCCTCCACGTGCGTAACGGAAAAATTGCCGGGATATTCAGGGGAGG
>CAYLVY010000041.1:0-10542 GCA_964387205.1 uncultured Draconibacterium sp. | reverse complement strand
AAAATCGCTGGCCAACTATTCCTTCTATCTTGGCGCTTCGCGCGATAACCTGGAGGAGATAAAAAAAGCCGACCCGTCGAAAATTTGCGGGCTTAAACTCTTTATGGGCAGTTCTACCGGGAATATGACCGTAGGGGATGCCGAAACGCTGGAGTCGATCTTCCGGGAAAGCCCTCTGCTGATCTCCATCCATGCCGAAGACGATGAACTGATCAGGGAAAATCTGAAGGTAGCCATGGAACATTTCCCCGATGGAATCCCGCCGGAGGCACACCCGTTTATCCGTAACGATGAGGTTTGCTTCAGGGCTGCCGCCCGGGCTGTGGCCATAGCTGAAAAATACAATGCCAGGATGCACCTGGCGCACATCAGTACCCAAAAAGAGTTGACCCTTCTCAGGAATGATTTCCCGCTGGAAGAAAAAAGGATTACCGGTGAAGTTTGCGTACACCACCTCTGGTTTGATGATGATGATTATGAGACTTTAGGAAACCTCATAAAATGGAATCCGGCAATTAAAACCAGTGCTGACCGCCTTGGTCTCCTGAAGGGGGTGGAGGAAAACCTCATCGATCTGATCGCCACCGATCATGCCCCCCATCTCCGGCAGGAGAAGGAAAAACCCTACACCGAATGTCCTTCCGGCGCTCCGCTCATTCAGCATTCGCTGGTGGCCATGATGAGTTTTTATCACAACAGCAAACTCTCCATGCCGGTGCTGGTCGAAAAAATGTGCCACGCCCCTGCCACCCTCTTCCGGATCAAAAACAGGGGGTTCCTCCGCGAAGGTTATGCCGCTGACCTGGTGCTGGTTGACCCCAATGACCCATGGACCGTCGAAAAAGAAACCATATTGTCAAAATGTGGCTGGTCGCCGATGGAAGGAGTCACCTTCAAATCGAGGGTTACCCATACCTGGGTCAACGGACGACTGGTATTCAACCAGGGCCGGTTTGATGCTTCGGTGAGGGGGGAACGGCTTGAATTCGGGAATGACGGATAATGAAAATTCAGGAATCAAATAAAACGATATGCGACTGATACAATTTACATTACTGGTGATGCTGGGGTTGCTGATGTCATGCAGCCGTGAGAACAAGGTAACAGAGGAGTCTTATCCCGACGGGTCACCCAAAAGAGTATGTGTTTATCTGGGTAAAGGGGAGGGTCGTGAAATGATCCGTGAAACCACTTACTATCCGAACAAGCAGATGCAGATGGACGGCAGGTACGTAAACGGTAAAAGGGACGGGAAGTGGATGTACTGGTATGAAAACGGGACAGTCTGGAGCGAAGGGTTTTATCTGAAAGGTAAAGCAGATGGCAAACGGACCACTTATTTTGAAAACGGAAAAATCCGTTATGAGGGTAGTTATAAAGAAGACCTGCGGGTGGGCAAATGGAGTTTTTTCGATGAAACAGGCCGGCTGTTACAGGAAGTAGACTATTCTGCCCCTCCGCAGGAATTGAAATAATTAAAAATTTAATCCACGACGATTACCAGGTACCTTGAATTGGACCAGAACGATTTGTAGTCAAGGATTTGCAGGGCCTGGATCACTTTCTTATCTCCAGAGAACTTATAGGCGCCGGAAGGATGGCTTGATAAGATCTTGGCCTTCTTGCTCAGGATCGGTATCTCGGTCATTTTACGGATATCGACACGGGTAAACAGCTCTTTGTTGAAATCGGACAATACCTCCCCACTCTTGATCACGCCATTGCTTTTCAGCTCTTTGTTAGTGCCAATGACATAGTAAGCGGTATTCAGCGCTTCGTCCTGTTCAGCGATGGTTTGCGACTGGGAGGATATCCTGGAGTCCTGATCCCGGACAGTGCGTGACAGGGTATCTATTTTCAGGTTAGCCATCTCAAAACTGGTGTTCAGTTTGGCCAGCTTGGTGCGAAGATCCTCGATCTCAGCAGCTTTAGAGGCAATGTCGCGATTGAGCCGCTCTACCATCTTGTTGAGTTCGTCTACCTTCATATTGGCATTTTTCAACTTTTTGGAGAGAAAAGCGATAGTCTGTTTATTCTTCTCCATCAGGCTGTAGATGGTCTGGATGTCGTTTTTGATCTGATCTTTGGCAGAGAGTTTCAACTCCTCCCCACGGTCGGTGGTCAGGTTGATGATGTTCTCCTTCATTTTGATGGTATCCAGCGTACCCTGGATTTCGTTGATAGAGCGTATAAATTCATTGATAGCTTCATCTTTCTGCATAGTCTGGCTCATCAGACTGTCGGTTTTCGACTGAAGTTCTTCAGCCTGTTTCTTGGCTTCACGGCCACAGGCGATGAAGAGAGGGATCATAAGAAGCAACAGATACTTTTTCATTTTGTCGGGTTTAGAAATTTCGTGCAAAATTAGTCAGAAAATCGATTATCGGATAACTAACCCTACCTTTACAAAAATTTTATTATGGGTACAATGCTGGCCAATGTTTTTCTTCATCCCGGAAAGGAGGCAGCGCTTGCCAGGTTCCATCCCTGGATCTTTTCCGGAGCGATCATGCGCATCGAAGGTAGTCCTTCCGACGGAGATATTGTGACGGTCAGATCGGCCAGGGGCCAATCTCTTGCCACGGGCTTCTGGTTTCACGGATCCCTCGCGGTCAGGGTTTTTTCGTTCGTTCCGGTACAACCGGATGAGGAATACTGGTTTCAAAGATTAAAAGATGCCTTTCTTTTCAGAGAGAGGCTGGGTATTACCGGAGGCAGGCTCTCCGACGCCTGCCGGCTTGTCTTTTCCGAAGGTGATCGGCTTCCCGGACTGATCATCGATGTGTACAAAGAAGTCGCTGTACTGCAAGCCCATCATCAAGGGATGTTACGGCTCCTGCCCGTTTGGGCCGAAGCGCTGAGAAGGCTCTATGGCGATAAACTCAAAGCCGTTTATTCCAAAAGCGATGAAACCATGGAAAGAAACCGGAAGACGGCAGACAGGCCTGCCCCCGGAGCCAGGGCCGCTGATGGATTTCTGTTTGGCGATTCCGCTCCTGTGACCATTACCGAAGCGGGCCATCGCTTTATTGTCGATTTTCAGAAAGGTCAAAAGACCGGATTTTTTCTCGATCAGCGCAGTAACCGCCTCTTTGCTCAGTTTTATGGAGCCGGTCGAAGGGTGCTTAATGCCTGCTGCTATTCAGGGGCTTTTTCGGTCTATGCCCTTGCCGGGGGCGCCACTTCGGTGACCTCCCTCGACTCCTCAAAACAGGCGCTGGAATGGACTGCCGCCAATGTGAGTCTGCATGATCCGGGACCGGGAAGACATGAAACTATACTTGCCGACATTAAAGATTACCTGATTTCCGCCACGGAGAAATTCGACCTCATCATTCTGGATCCGCCCGCTTTCGCCAAAACCCGCCAGGTGTCCAACAACGCCCTGCATGCATATATCCATATCAATGCTGCTGCACTGAACCTGCTGAACCCCGGAGGTATACTGATGACCTTCAGTTGTTCACAACCAGTCTCACGGGAGATGTTTCGAAGCGCTGTTCAGTCGGCTGCCATCCAGTCGGGACGGAAAACCACCATCATTCACCAGTTGGGGCAAAGCCCCGACCATCCCGTAGATGCCTGTCATCCCGAAGGAGAATATCTGAAGGGATTTGTGGCAGTGACTGAATGATAAACCTGGTCCGGCTACTTGATGTAAACCCACCGGATCTTCGAATAGTATGTATTGATGATCGTACCCCCGACCGGTGGGCCCTGTTGGATCGATGAATGACTTTTTCGCTCTATTCTCATCAGGGTCCATCCCGCCTGACCGCTGCCGGCTGCCTTGAAAGTAATCGAAGTAGCCCCGGCAGTACTCGTGGAAAAATAATGTTGCAGGAGGATACCGTGGCTCATCGTGATCACTTCCGATCCGCCGGCACAGGGAGGCCCCTCCCAGATCACTTTGTTTTCTTTGTTGGTATAGATTGTGTCGATATGGGGGAGCTCGACCGGCTTCTGGATGGGTACGGTGTTGGTAAAAATCCGGTTCCAGGCGTCACGGTACTGAAATACGGCATTTTCGATTTTCTGATTGTGATGCGTAAGTTCGTAAAACGAATTGATCTCGTTTCGAACCATTTGGTTACCATTCAGATGGATGGCTGCGGGTGGCTCCAGGATAACCCGGTTGTACCATTGCAGATCGTAAAACCTGATGGCGAAATAAGAGTCCTCATTGTCTGCATCATAATAAACCCGGATATCTTGCTGGACATGATCAGGGTTGACATCGCGGGATTTCTCTTTTTTACACGCGGTAAAGATTACCAGCAAAATAGCGAGGAAATAAGCAGGCAGTTTCATATTGAATTAATTTGGATGCAAATGTAATATCACCGGAACGCTTTCCGACACCGGACATCATTTTTTTTCAGGATTTTCGGCGCAACGGCCGGTTACAATTTCCTCAGGCTTTCAGTATCTTTGCATAAAACCCGGTTGTATGGAAAATAGTCAGGAAACCGAAAGAGGTTTTGCAAGACTCTGGGGACTCGATCCGGATATAAGTTACCTGAACCATGGCTCTTTCGGATCCTGTCCCGTTGCCATATTGGAGAAGCAGCAACACTACCGTAAAATGATGGAGCGGGAGCCGGTGAGGTTCCTTGTTCAGCAGGTGGAGCCGCTGCTGCATCATTCACGGGCATCTGTTTCGGATTTTCTGGGCGCTTCCCCGGATGATGTTGTGTTTGTATCCAACGCCACCGCAGGGGTCAATACCGTTTTTCGCTCCCTGAGGTTCAGGGAAGGGGAGGAGATCCTTTATACCAACCATATCTACGGAGCCTGCCGGAAAGCCCTGGAGTTTATCAGTTTTCAGACCGGCGCTGCATTGGTGGAAGCCCGTTACCCATTTCCCGTTTGCGATTCCTGGGCCATCGTCCAAACCATTCTTGATAAGGTGACACCAAATACCCGTATCACCCTGATCGACCATATTACATCGGCCACTGCACTGGTTCAACCAGTCGAAATCCTGGTCAGGGAACTGCACCGGAAAGGTGTTGAAGTGATGATTGACGGTGCCCACGCCCCCGGAAGCATCCCGCTTAATCTGGATCAGCTCGGAGCCGAATATTATACTGCCAACTGCCATAAATGGATTTGTGCCCCCAAAGGAGCTGCCGTCCTTCATGTCAGAAGGGATAAACAAAAGGAGATTTATCCGCTGATCATCAGCCACGCCGGACATGAAGCCGACTCCTTCACCGAGCGCTTTTACTGGCCGGGCACGTGGGACCCGACTGCCTGTATCTGCATCGGCGACGCCATTGATTTTCTGGGTTCACTTCTCCCGGGCGGATGGAGCGCGATCATGAAATTCAACCGGGAGCGGTGCCTGCAATACAGGAAGTTCATCTGCGAAATGCTCGAAATCGATCCACCCTCTCCTGATTCGATGATCGCATCAATGGCCTCCTTCCCTCTTCCGCCCGATCCTTTGGAAGTACCACCCGGTTATAAAGGTTTTTCAACACTCCAGCAGCAGCTTTTTGATCGTTACCACATTGAAATCCCGGTCTGGCATTGGGATAACCCCAACTCCAGGATTACCAGGATCGCAGTACAGCTTTATAATAATACCGGTCAGTACCGGGAATTTGCGACCGCACTTAAAACTATGCTGTCATGACAACCTTGAACCCCATGACCCTTCCCGGTTTTCTCGAAGCCAGTGCCGGGAAATTCCGGCAAAATATCTATTTGTGGGAGAATTCCGGCAACGGATATAAGGGTATCACTTATGGAGAGGTGAAAACATCTGTTATTCAACTGGCCGCCGGATTGATCAGTCTGGGGGTCGAAAAGGGTGACCGGGTCGCTTTGTTGTCTGAATCACGCAACCTGTGGGTGATCAGTGAATTGGCAATGTTGTTCGCAGGTGCGGTCAATGTGCCGTTATCGGTCAGGATGAATGATCCGGAGGAGATCCGCTTCCGGGTGGCCCATTCCGGCACCACTTTCATGGTAGTTTCCGGGGGCCAGTTGCCCCGCATTCGTGAGATCCGCCAAAACATGCCGGGTATCCGGTGGGTCATCCTGCTGGATGATCCGGCAGAGATTAAGCCCGACGAAATCACGGTCGGAGAACTGATGAGGCGCGGAGAAGCTATTTTGGCGACACAACCCGGTCTGGTCGATCAAAGGGCCGCTTCCGTTCTCCCGGATGATTATGCCAATATTTCCTACACTTCAGGTACCACCAGCGATCCTAAAGGGATTCTCCTGACCCATAGGAATTTCGTCGTCAATGTCCGGCAGGCCTACTCGCTGATGGATATCACCCCCGATTTTGTTACCCTGCTGATCCTACCCTGGGATCATGCATTCGCCCACACGGCAGGTATTTATTGTTTCATGGGGAAAGGGGCCTCCATTGCAGCCGTTCAGGCAGGGAAAACCATGTTCGAAACCCTCAGGAACCTTCCGGGCAACCTCCGGGAAATCCGGCCCCATTTGCTCTATTCGGTACCAGCCATTGCACTTAATTTTCAAAAGAATATCCTTAAGGGAATCGCCGATAAGGGCATTATGGTGAAGTGGCTGTTCGACCGCGGGTTACGGGTCAGCTACTTGTATAACGGACTGGGCCACAACAGGGGGAAGGGGTGGAGATGGTGGCTGTTCCCGCTTGTCAGGCTTTTTGACCTGATGATCTTTTCTAAAATCAGGGAGAACTTCGGAGATCGCCTCCGGTTTTTCATCGGGGGAGGCGCCCTGCTTGATCTGGGGATCCAAAGGTTTTTTTATGCCATCGGAATTCCGATGCTGCAGGGATATGGCCTCACCGAAGCTGCCCCGCTGATCTCGGCCAATGCCATGCACCGACATAAACTCGGATCATCCGGTATGGTGGTTAAGAACCTGGAAATTAAAATTTGTGATGATAATGGTGAGCCATTGCCCGCAGGTCAGACAGGGGAGATCGTGGTGAAGGGCGATAATGTCATGGCGGGTTACTGGAACAACCCGGAAGCTACATCCGGCACCCTGCGCCGGGGTTGGCTCCATACCGGAGACATGGGTTATCTCGATCCTGACGGATTTCTCTACGTGCTCGGACGTTCTAAAAGTCTGCTGATCGCCGACGATGGCGAGAAGTACAGCCCGGAAGGCATGGAGGATGCCATCGTGTCCAACTCCTCCTGCATTCTTAACTGTCTTCTATATAACAATCAAGATCCCTATACAATAGCACTGGTATTTCCCGACAGGGATAAAATTCTGAGCTTTCTGAAAGATCATCAACATGACCCTGCCTCCGAGAAGGGCCTGACCGCTGCCCTGGCTTTGGTGGAACAGGAGCTTCAGGCCTATAAAAGCGGCAGGAAATTCGGGCACCTCTTTCCCCAACGCTGGCTTCCCGCCGCCATAGGTATTATTCCGGAAGGTTTTAGCGAAGATAACCATATGCTCAATTTTCAACTGAAAACAGTCCGGGGCAAGGTCACGGAACATTATGATGCCCTGGTTCGTTTTCTCTGTTCACCGGCAGGAAAACCCATAGATAATCCTGAAAACAGAAAAAACATGCGGAAGTTGCTTTCGGTCAATGGCAACTGATTCAGGGCTGGTCTTCATCGGGAAGCGAAGCCAGTATATCCTTCATTAAAAGGCCGAAGTCCATGTCGTGTTCAGGTTTGGGAGAATGCCCCAGGATCACCACCACCAATTGTTGCGTTGGAAGCATGAAGATCCGTTGACCGTTGTGCCCGTTGGATGAATACATATCCTTTGGAAGATCAGGATAATATCCGTTCCGGTTGAGCCAGAAACCTGCACCATAACCACCGTCACTCCCGGGCGCCGGTGTGGTTGAAAAAGCGACCCATCCCTCTGGTAAAATACGTCGACCTGACCATTCGCCATCATTCAGATACATTAAACCAAAACTGGCATAATCCCGGGCTGTGGCAAAAATGTATGAGGAACCTGCCGGCGTACCTGCAGCATCGGTCTCTAAAATTGCTCCGTGCATCCCGGCAGGTCGGAACAATGTTTCCCGGATCCATGAATAATATGTTTCATCATTGGGAAAACTCCTCCTGATCAGAAAACAAACGATATTCGCACTTCCTGATGAATAGTTCCAGTGTGTTCCCGGGGGGGCAGCCAGCGGACGCCGCCATGCGAACCCGGCAAAGTCGGATTCTTCATAGAGCATTCGCGTGACATCGGAGCGGGCCCCATAGTTTTCATCCCATTCCAGGCCGCTGACCATCTGTAAAAGATGCCTTACGGTGATATTTCTCCGGTCATCATGGCTCCATTCGTCCAGTTCCGCCGGCTGATCAGGGTGAAATCTCCCCTCCCGGACCCTGATTCCGGCCAGGGCACTGGTGATACTTTTAGCGACAGACCAGCCCGGAAACCGGGTTTTCCGGGTAAAACCGCGGCGGTATTGTTCATGGATCAACTTCCCCTTATGGACAACTAGAAATGCAAATGGTTCCCCTCCGTAGACCTTTTGGTGAAAGAGACGAAAACCGGTTGCCGGAAGTCCGCGAACTGCCCCGGTCTGTTTACCGAATCCACCGGGTAAAGTATCGTCTTCGATGAGGTTGGCCGCGTGCTTTTCCGTATCTGGCTTCTGAAGGCGTCTTGCATCCGTCCCCCTGACCAGCACGGAACCAAGCCCTTCGCGATATACAGCGACTGAACTGTTCCAAAGCAAACGACTGGTAACCAGCCTGTTTATGGTATCAACCCTATTCCTTGTGTAGCGGACCGGGGAAAAGGCAAGATCAAGTTCCTCCGTTTCCTTTGCATCACGATGGCTGACGAAAACGGCCGAACAGAGATATTTTGCCGAATATCCGGTGATGATGGGGAGCAGCAGATTAATATACCACAGACCTGCAGGAATCATGATCAGAAGAACCGGTACTATGGTTTTAAGCGCTCTTTTGCGTGCAGGTTTCATGAAAATCAAAATTGATCGGTAAATATGGGTTGATCGTGGCTGTACCGTCGGTTGTTCTTTAATGGTCGGACAGGTTTTGGTGGGGGAAAATGCAATGCACGATAGTTCCTTTTCCCGGTTCACTTCTGATCTCCAGTTCACCGCCTGACAGGGTGATCAGTTCACGGCATAGCATCAATCCCAGACCCGTACCACTTTCACTGTCAGCTTCAAATCTTTTCTGGTCGGGATCGAATAACCTGGCCAGTTTCTCCTGTGTCATCCCTCTTCCTGTATCGATCACCGAAATTATCGTACGATGCGTATCCGTTGTTAATTCCACCTTGACTGTCCCCGCTCTGGGAGTAAATTTTATCGCGTTGGAAATCAGATTTCTGAGGAGTGTACGCAGGATGTTTTCATCACAATAAAGCGATGCTTTCGATTCGATGCCGTTAATAAGATTAATTCCTTTCTGATCGGCAGTTTCCTGAAAGACGCTTATAATTTCTGACAGGAAAGGAAAAAGGAGGACATCTGAACGGTGAATGCTGATCTGTCCCATTCTCAAGCGGGACCAATCCAGAAGGTTGACCAGGAGATTGAATATCTTTCCCGAGGAGCGATGAATAAGTCCGGCAATCTTTCCGATTTCCTCAGTTTCCATGGAATGATAATCCTGCGACAGGATTTCGGAGAAATTGATCAGTGTGTTGAACGGACTTCTCAAATCATGGGCAATGATGGAAAAAAGTTGGTCCTGGTGGTGTTCCTTCCGGGTCATCTCCTCGATCTGAGTCCGCATGGTCCTTTCCGATAAATGAAAAGCGGTAACATCGGTCAGGGAAACGATGGTCACCTTCCGTTCCTCCAGCATGGCCTGGGTCAGTTTCATCTCTGCCGTGATGACCTCTCCGTTCACCGACATGTTGATCGTGGTCATGTTGTCCTGTATCAGGGGGAGCCCGAAATCGAGGGTGGTGAGATCGTCTTGACTTTTCTGAAAAAAACGATGGCTGGCCTTGTTCGCATACAGGATCTTGCCCTGATCATCCAAGATCAGGATTCCCTCCATGTTGTGGTCCAGTGCAGTACGAAGCTGCAATTCCATCATTTGGAGTTGATCGATCACCTGTTTATGTCTGGTGAAAGCATGCACCCTTGCAATCAATTCCCTGTTGGCCAGGGGCAACACCAGGTATCCATCGGCGCCGTTTTCCAGGCCACGCGCCTGGTCAATACTGTCAATGAAAACCGAGGAGATCATGACGACAAAACTGCGTCGTCCGTTGGAATGCTCTTTTATGGTTTTGAGGAGATCAAAACCGTTGCAATCCGGCAAATTGACATCCAGAAGGATCATCTCCGGATGAAGTTCATCAAGTTTTGGCAGACAGTCGGCCCCGTTGAAAACATAGTGTATTTCATATCCCAGCGGGGTCAGGATCTTTTTCAGATAATGGTTTCGTTCGCGATCATCGTCGATGATAAGGATGGTGAATCGTTCCTTATGCATAAGAGTCTGATTATATGTTCTCATCAAATAATTTGCCGAGACGGTCAATCTCACCCTGCGACATGTGATGTGGATTGCCGGAAATAATGCCGGTAACTTCCCGGAAAGGTTTTCC
>CAYLVY010000040.1:0-29312 GCA_964387205.1 uncultured Draconibacterium sp. | reverse complement strand
ACGGAACAGGCGATCAAGCTGGTCAAAGATTTTTTCCAGCTGAACCTTGCCTCCGAACTGAGGTTACGAAGGGTTACGGCCCCGCTGTTTGTTAAAAAAGGGACCGGGATAAACGATGATCTCAACGGAATAGAGCGGCCTGTCAGCTTCCCCATGAAAGAGATGGACGATCAAAAGGCGGAGATTGTGCAGTCGCTGGCAAAATGGAAAAGAATGGCATTGGCAGACCTTCAGCTACCTGCCGGGTACGGGATTTATACCGATATGAATGCGATCAGGCCCGATGAAGAACTCACCAACATCCATTCGTTGTATGTGGACCAGTGGGACTGGGAAAGGGTGATTAAGCCCGAAGACAGGAATGTGGATTTCCTGAAAAAGATTGTCAGGCAGATTTACTCGGCGGTAGTGCGAACGGAAAACCTCGTGCAGGATTATTATCCCGGAATCAAACCTCTGTTACCTGATGAGATTACCTTTTTTCACGCTGAGGAACTTGCTGAAATGTATCCCGGTATTTTGCCGCGGGAGCGGGAAACCCGGGTAGCCCGCGATCACAAGGCGGTTTTTATAATCGGAATAGGTGGTGAAATGCCCAACGGGGAGATCCATGACGGCCGAGCCCCGGATTATGACGACTGGATTACTCCCACCGAGGGAGGATTCAGAGGTCTCAATGGCGACATTGTCATCTGGAATCCGATGCTCGACAGGGCATTTGAAATTTCTTCGATGGGGATCAGGGTTAACCGTGAAGCATTGCTTGAACAACTGCGGATCCGGAAAATGGAAGAGCGCGCCCAATTATACTGGCATCAGTTGCTGCTGAACGGCAAGTTGCCGCTCACAATCGGGGGTGGTATCGGCCAATCGAGGTTATGCATGTTTTTCCTGCGTAAGGCTCATATCGGTGAAATACAATCCAGCATCTGGCCCGAAGAAATGGTCAGCCGCTGCGAAGAGAGGGGGATACACCTTTTATAAGGTTGAGGTTAAGGTTAAGAATAATGGTGAAATCGATAAATCGATATATCATCAAATCGCCAAATCAACAATTGTTCAAAGGTTACGGAGGTTGTCAGGGTTCTTTTCACGAAATCCGCTCCCCTGATTGGGAATTTCTGTTGCCGGGATCAATCCGAAAGGGATATTGATTATATTTGCGCCGCAAAAAGGATGCCCTGATAGCTCAATTGGATAGAGCAGCGGCCTTCTAAGCCGCAGGTTATGGGTTCGATCCCCGTTCAGGGTACAACAAGAAATCAAGCATTTACAAGGGTTCCAGCGATGGAACCCTTTTTTATTTTTGCATGAGAAGCATAGAATGACTACCTTTGAAAGGTACTTTTTATAAATAATTTATAAATAATTTATAAATAAATGGCAACTTTTAAGGCTATAATATTCAAAGGTGACATCCATATTAAGCAGGACAATACCACAAACATCAAAATCCGGATAACTCATAATGGCAAAAGCGAATACATCGCAACTGATTTATATGTCCACGCAAAAAAGTTTGCAAAAGGATTTGCGAGTGGTGGCGAGGCAGCAACTTTTTTGAATAGCCGAATTCGCGACGAAATTGAAAAGTACACCCAAAGGTATTGGAAGTTGGGAAGTCTTCCGGAAAGACTGACTGTCAAGGAGCTCAAGGAACGTATCATGGTGGATCATTTCAAAGATGAAATTGATTTCCTCAAATTTGCAGATGATTACTCAGCAGAATTAATTTCAAAGGGAAGGGAAGGTACGGCAAGAAGTTTCAGGGGGGCTATTGCACAGCTCAAAAAATTCAGGGAAAAACTGAACTTTAATGAAATCACGCTGCAGTTCCTGAACGATTACATCAGTTTTCTCAAAAAGAAGGGAGTAAAGAACGGGGTAGATAATTATATCCGGGCACTGCGCAGAATTTTCAGGGAAGGCCAGAACAAGTATAATGACGAAGACAGGGACCTGATTAGGATCCCTCACTACCCTTTCAAAAAACTCAAGTATGACAAGCCTGTATTCAAAACAAAAGAGAATGTGCTGACGGTCGAAGAAATTCAAAAAATTATAAATTATAAACCCACGAGGGGCAGGCAACAGATGGCCAAGGATATGTTTCTGCTGATGTTTTACCTGATCGGCATAAATGCCATAGATTTATTCAACCTTGGCCGGCCGGATAAAAAAGGACGGATAAACTACGTCAGGGCCAAGACAGGAAAGGATTATTCCATTAAACTCGAACCTGAGGCCCTGGAAATAATTGAGCGTTACAAGGGAACTGATTTATTGGTAAATATGTCCTGCAGGTACAAGAATCATTTGGACATGATTAAATACATCAACCTGGAACTTAAAGATATGGGCAATTCCATCCAGAAAAAACTCAGGGAGAATGATGAAGATGCCAGCTTTCCTACAGAAATTACCACCAACTGGGCCCGTCATTCCTGGGCAACCATTGCCCGGAATGAGTGCCGGATAAATAAAGATGATGTGGCACTTTGTCTTGGTCACGATGATATGGACAACAAGGTCACGGATATTTACATCAATTACGACTACAGCATTGTCGACAACTCAAACCGAAAGGTTCTCGACCAGCTTTTAGAAAAAAAGGCAATGCCAAATAAGCTTAAGAACAAACCTGCTTCCTCAAGGAGCGGGAAATCTCCTTCACCAAAAAAACTTTCAGGATATTCTGAAGCTTGACCAGGCCATCCGGCTGGTATTCATCATCCGGATTCCACTGGTGGCAGACAATGGTTTGTGATTCTTCATCCTTACGGATGATTTCGCTAATGAGAATCTCGTTTTCAGTATTTACAGTCACGTAAACCTGGGGAAGACGCATATCCTTCTTCCAGCCATCCAGATCAATTTCACGGCACAAAAGAATATCTCCCTGTAAAAAAGCGCAGGAGGTTTTGTCGTCCATCCCGTCATCAGAAACCTCGAAAGCGACATAATTGTCCTGTATATAATTTCGGGCAGAAACATACCGGGGCTGCGCCTTCAGGAATTCCTCATTGTTTAAGTTGTTCATATACCCTTCATAGGCATACTGGCTGATCAAGGGGGCCGTCACCCTGGAATTCTGATTGATGGCTGCACGCAATCCTGTATCCTTGAACATACTACCAAAGCCTGTTTCAAGCCAGTACCGGCTGATGCGCTGATCCATTGAAAGCAGCCCATCAATAAATTTATCTGCCAACGGCACCTTGCCATTGAGCACCTGGGATAAATAGGATTTCTGATAATTGAGCTTCAGGGCCAGATCTTTTTCGTTGATGATCTTTTCATCAAAGATCAGCCATTTTATGACTTTCCTAACACGGTATAAATCAATCATTTTTAGCAATAGATTAAAATAGTTCAAAAATCAGTTTATATTTCATACTGTTTATGAAAATAAACAGGTATATGTTTGTCGAATTGAACAAAACAGAACACAAATCAGGACGCAAATATAAACTATAGTAAGGCATTACTACAACCTTTAATTAATATAATATTAACTTTTTTTTTAAAAGATGGAAACAGATCTAGTTGAGCTGGGAAGTATTGAATTGAGAAAGCGGCTTCCCCGGGGTGGCATCCAGATTATTGCCACAAAGTACCATGTAACCTGGCAATGGGCACACAAAGTAGTGACCGGCAAGTTCAGGGGTGACCCCAGGATCCTGATAGATGCCCACCGCATGGCCAAAGTTGAAGACATCCGCAGGGCAGAGATGGAAGAAATATGCGCTGAAAAACACCCTGTACTTGATGTAGCTTAAACCTGAGACCATGACTTACCAATTAAAAGAAGAACAACTGGAAGACCTTTTGAAAATCGCCAACGAAGCCGGAGCCAACCGGGTTTTGACGGAACTGGGGCTGAAGAAGAAGCAGATCTCTCAAAGGGAGACGCTGAAAAGATACGGCCATGCCAGGGTGCAACGGTGGAGAAAGCAGGGAAAAATCGTTCCGGTCAAGAATGGACGCACCATATATTATAAGGTAGAAGAGTTGGAGAGGCTTCAAAGCGTGAATGACTTTTCAACGACCAACTGGGATAAAATATGCAAACAATGAGGATTTCGTAAAGCCTGATTGATAGCGACGTGGTCCCGCCTTAGGGCGGGGCCATTTTCCATTTATCGCACAGCAGCAAAAAACATACTGATGTTAAGTTAAACCAATGAAAAAAAATCTTATTCCGGCTGAAACCACAACCACCATATACAGGGGAAGACCCCGCTCGAACTATTTTGTGCTGCCTGTTGTTCCGGGACAAAGCCCCGGGATCGGATCCGAAGTAGTTTCCATCAATCCCCGAACCAGGGAAAAGGTACAAACCATCTGCCGCGATTACTTCACCTATTTATGGAAGGATATTCCAAACAGCTTTTGCCTGTTAAACTACGGCATCACCAAGGCCAAGCTCCGGCAGGCGCTGGAAGAAAAATTCCCGGAGTTCAGGGGTACGGAACAGTTCCGGTTCCTGATGCTGGAAGCCATTGAAACAGAGAACCAGGTGAAGGATTGATCATGGAATACATCGATCAATCCAAGATACTGGAGGCATCGGGTGACGGCTATGCGGTCTTCTCCCACTATTTCCCGGGGGTTGATTTTCGGGACCGCAAGCATTTTGTCAAGGTCAGGCAATCGGAAACGACAGCCAGCGCCAAAGTGAGCTATTACAAGGGGCAATGGCGGATCACGGATTTCGGGAACCAGGGGGAGATCAACTCCATGAGTGCCATTTCGTTTGTGATGTACCAGGAAGGGCTCATGTACAATGACGCCCTTCGCTGGATCGAAGAGGTGGTGATCCGTCACTCGGTCGGAAGGGATGGCTTTCAAAAGCCGTCATACAAGGCCGATTATTCATTCCGGGAAGTAGGACCCGAGGACCGCAAGGGGGAATACCGGTTCACCTACAAGCAGTCACCCTCTGAGGGTGATCTGCGCGCCATCGGCCGGTATGTGACGGCGGAGCTGCTGGATCATTTCAATTTCAAGGCGGTGGAAAAGTACGAGATGTGCTCCTATTCAGAAAAGCACAAGCGGGATGTGGTGCATATATTCAAAAGCACCCCCGACTACCCTATTTTCGTACTGGATGAAGGCTCGTTCAAAAAGATCTACAAACCCCACGAGGTAGATAAAAAGTACAGGTTCAGCTATGTGGGTCAAAAGCCTTCCAACTACATTTTCGGGCTCCGTCAACTCAAGGAATGCGAAAATGAATTTGTGGACCAGGATGGCACCTACAATTACACCTGTGCGGATTTCAAGCAGCCGGTGGTCCGGGACCTGATCCGCTGCAGCGGGGAGTCCGATGCCCTGAACGTGGCCAGCCTGGGGTTTCATGTATACTGGCTCAACAGCGAGAGCGCGGAGATGGACCACCAGCAGTTCACCCAGGTGGACAACCTGTGTGACAACCATTACCAGCTCATGGACCTGGATCCCACCGGGCAGGCCAATGCCCTGAAATTCGCCAACCGGCACATTCATCTGTACACCATCCAGCTGCCGGATTGGATCAGCAAGCGAAACGACTGGCGGGGGAATCCCTGCAAGGACATCAAGGATTTCATCCATATCGCCGGGAAGGACCAGGAAGAAACCCTTCACCAATTCAACATCATCAGGCGCAGGGCCTTCCCCATGAAGTTCTGGCAAAAGATCCTGAAGAAAACAAAGGACGGAGAAACGGAGGTCACCTATAATATCAACCTGGAGAACTTTTATTACTTCCTTCAATCACAGGGGTGGTATATCACCGATTCGGAGTATCACCGCAAGGCAGGGTACTGCTATGCGCGTATCCAGGGCAAAAGGGTGGATCTGATCCATCCGGAGCAGGTCAAGAAGATGATCAAGCGTTTTACCAAGGAATGGATCCGCAGCAAGGGATTGATGGACGAAGTGGCGGTGCTGAACAAGATCAATTCCAGCAACCAGATCGGGGAAAACAACCTTCAGGAGCTTAAGGAGATCCAGCTCAATTTCATCAACCACAGCAAGACCACCGAATGGCTCCATTTCAACAAATCCAGCCTGAGGATCACCCGGGACAAGATCGAGAAGGTGGCGCATGAGGAAGTACCCAACTATATCCTGGGATCGATCGATGTCAATGGCAATACCATCACCCATGTGATTGACCGGCCCATCTGGGTGGAATCCCGGCCGGCCATCGAGGTGGAGGCTACCCCCGCGTACCAGGAATTGCTGGATCGGATGGCCAGGGCACGTTCCCACCAGGAGCGGGAGGACATCAACGTGGAAGTGGCCAACTTCCCGGAGCTTGACCGCTACAGGGTAAAGATCAATGATCCGGATTTCATATGGGTGCGGTTTTTAAAGGACATCACCCATATATACTGGGAGAAGGAGCTGGAACAGGGGATGAAGCTGGGTGAAAACGAGCAGAAGGAGCAGGAGCTGCTGATGGCCAACATCATGTTCGTGCTGGGGTTTCTGACCTCCCGGCACAAGAGTCCGGGCAAACCATGGCTGGTGTTTCTGCAGGACCTGAAGATCTCGCAGATCGGCCAGAGCAGCGGACGATCGGGAAAATCCCTGATCACCCAGGCGGCCACCCTTACACGGCCCAGCTTTTACATCGGCGGAAAGCGCAGGGACATTACCGAAAAGACGGAGTTTATTTACGACGGGTTTACCCGTTTCCACAACATCATCGAGGTGGACGACCTTTATGAGTTCGCTGACTTCAATTTCTTCTACACCCAGGTATCGGGCAAGCGGGAGGTCAATTCCAAGCACATCAGCAAGCAGATCCTGGACTATCACGAGTCTGGCAAGATGGTGATCAGCAGCAATTATGAGCTGCAGAATACCGACAACAGCACCATGGCCAGGATCCTGAACTGCGCCGTGTCGGACTACTACCATGAAAAGACCAAGTACAACAACTACAAGGAGACGCGTTCCCCCCTGCTGAAGTTTGGCAGGGAGCTTTTCACCGAATTCACCGAGGAGGAATGGGCCAAGTTCTACAACTTCATGGCTTACTGCATTCAGATGCAGATGCGTTTCTTCAAGATCCAGCCTCCCATGGACAACCTGGTAAAGCGCCAGCTGCGCCGATTGATGACCCGGGGACTTTCACGGGATGAAGAGTTCTTCAACTGGGCCAACAACTATTTCGTTGTGGCTCCGCTTCCACGACCGGATATCAGTCCGGAGGATCAGGGATACTTCAATGTACTTATCCGTCGCAACGCTGCCTTTGAGAACTTCCGAAGGAGCCTCACGGACGTGCAGATGCGCAAGTACAAGGCGCAGCAGTTCCGGACAAGCCTGGAAGCATGGTGCGAGTACCACGGCTTTGAACTCAACCCGGTTCACCTATGCACGGGAAAGAACGCACAGGAGGAGCGGCGCATTATCAAGACCATTGACGCGGTGACCACCGAGTGTTTCTACATCAGCACCCAGCCTATCCAGGACAAGGAGGAGCCATTGAATGGCGTCAAAGAGGCTGATACACAAACCATCACTGCAAAGGAAAAGGAGTTGCTCCCATTTTAAAGACAAGATTCAACGTACCGGGGCTTGTTGAAGCCCCGCTTTTCATCAGTAAGTTCCCGGGTCGGCGCAATGCCGGCCCGGGTTTTTACGTGGGTTCATTTCAGAAACCTATAACTAAAAAATTAGTTATAAAGCAGAAAAAAACAATAACCCTCCATCCCAAAGTTTAATAAAACAAGTTGTAATTTGTAATTTAAGGGTTAAACAAATGAATTAGAGCCATTTATAAAATTACAAATCAATTACAAAATATTTCAAAGTTTGTAATTTTGAGTCCGGCTCCCTGAAAAAGCAGGGACCCTTTGCCCGTGAACACTGCAAATTACAGAAATTACAACCCCCACCCCCTTTTTGTAATTGCTCAAAATCAATCCGTTACAAATCAATTACAAATCCGGCCGGTACGGGTTGTAATTTGTAAATCCATCCTAACCAGATCATTACACGGCCAAAAATCCAAAAATTACAAAAAAGGGCCGGTTTTTCATCTCTTTTAAGGGGGTGATGATTTTCCAGCCACTGGGGCGAGGATCAAATCTTATGATAAAACGGGAAGGTAATTAGCACAAATCAGTACCTATTTCAGGGAGACGGATCAGATCAAAGGGGTTATCTTCACCCTGAAAACAACAATCGCATGAAGAAACCAGCCGTGGACCTGGACAGCAAACCCAGCATTACCATCGATATGAAACCCCACCTGGAGGCATACTGCAGGATGGTATTCAATTCTCCCGTGAAACAGAAGAAGGTCATTCTCAACCGAAGGCACCATATCGGGAAGCTGATCTTCGGCCACATCTTCGCGGCGGACATCAAGCTCCCGCGGCCTTTGATGGAGAACCCGGTGACCTTTATCTTACCCACGCCAAGGACGGAGATCGGCTACATGCTGCAATACCGGAACATTTATTTCCCGATGTGGTGCACGGATCTGATCAACGACTGTCTGGAAGCAGATTTCAGGTTGTGGCTCAGGGAGCGTTTCTGGGTCGGGTACGAGCGCAAAGGATGGGAGCAGCAGCGCATCGTCATGGCCATTTTACGCAAGATCAACTTGCGTAACAATGCGGTCAATTTCGACATGATCAAGAAAATCGACTACCGGAATCGCAGGGAGAACGAGGAAAAGGACGCCATGGAGCTTTGTAACTACGAGTGAATAAGCGAGATAAGATAAAATTACAGAGATACAACCAAAAATAGGCGCACAAACCTTAAATAAAAAACAACATGAATGCAGGGATCATCACCCGAGTGGAATACCGGATCGAAGGAGAAACGGAGTATACCCCGATGGATTTCACCTTTTTTACCGCTTCATTTTCATCCCAGGTCAAAAAATCGCAGGCCGGCATCAGCCATCACCTCCAACTGGACCTTAAAATACCCAAAATCTCCAAAACAACATCTGACATGCTTTCCACCCTGCTGGGGCGCAAGCTCAACATCCGCTTCACGGATGGCAACGGCAGGGTCCACCTGGCCGGAACCAGTGACTTTCCGGCCCGTTTAAGCTTCAAACCTTCCATCCGGGGAACTGCAGGAAGCTGGAACGGGTATGAGGTGACCATCACGCAGGAATCCCCTCAAAGCTATACGGTCACGGAAAACTAAGGTCCTTTCCGGGGCCTGTTCAAAAAGGTAAAGTTGTAAGGTGTTTCATTGCGACTTTACATGAACAGGCAAAAATACTACACGATAGAGGACCGGACTGACGAGGCCGACATCATGATCTACGGGGTGATCGGCGAATCGTGGTTTGAGGAATCGGTCACAGCGCGCCAGCTGGTAGCCGATATCCGGAACCTGGAAAAGAAGCATGCCCGGATCAACGTACGGATCAACTCCCCGGGAGGATCGGTATTTGACGGGCTGGCCATCTTCAATGCACTCCAGGAATCCACGGCCCAGGTCCACACCTGGAACGACGGGCTGGCAGCCAGCATGGCGGCCGTGATCCTGATGGCCGGGAAAACCGTACATGCGGCAAAGAATTCCCTGATGATGCTTCATGCCCCCTCGACAGGGGTCTGGGGCAATGCACGTGACATTACGGAGGCGGTCACCACCCTGAAGAAGGTGGAGAATGCGCTTATCGAATGCATGATGGTGCGAAGCAAGAAAACCCGGCAGCACCTTGAAGCGGACTATTTCGATTACTCGGACCATTGGCTCAGCGCCGAGGAAGCCATGGAGGAGGGGTTTATCGACGAGCTGACCGGGGCCCAACACAACATGAACCCAAAGATGACCTCCCTGGATTACCAGGAGCTGGTGGCACGCTGGGGAGTACTGGTACCGGAGGAGAAACGGAAAGGGAAGCTGACCTCCTTCATCGAGAGCCTTTTCAACCCCACCCCACCCAAAGAAAATACCAAGGAAATTTTACCAACGGAAATGGATATCAAAATCTTACAGGGGGCCTTGTCGCTAGGCGACACAGCCACCGAAAACGATGTGCTGGAGCGGATCCAAAAGCTGCGCAATGACCTGGCAGCACAGACCACGGCAAAGGAGAATGCACTGAGGGAACTCACACAGGCCAACGCCGCACAGGCACAGGCCGAGAAGGAGCTGGAAGAATACCGCAAGAAGCCGGGAGCGGCTTCGGCCACGGTGGATGTGGACACGGACAAACTGGAAGGCAACGACCAGGCGAAATCATTTCCCCAGGCCCTGGCCTGTTGTTTTCAAATTCTGAAAAAATAAACATTTACGGATATGGCGATAAATATAGCTGAAGAACTCATCAAAGCCGGCACCAAGTACAAGAAGGAGTTGCTGGCCATGCCGGTTGCGGTGTTGCAGGAACTGCTCCCGCAATTTACGCTTCGCACGGGCATCCAGGGGAAGATCGTGGGAGGTCTGTTAACCACCAGTGCCGAACTGAGGCCTTACCGGACGGCAAAGGATGCCGATGGCGGGGCAGAAGTCACTCCCTATGAATGGGAAACTTACCTGGGGGACTTGGTAAAGGAATTTGATCCCCATGCGATTCTGGGCTCGCTTTACACCGAGCTTACCTCTAAAGGGGTAAAGGAGTACGAATTTGTCAAGCGGGTAGCCCTTGAGATGTCCAAAAAGGTGGGAGAAAAGTTGTACGACAACCTTTTTGTGGCCGTTCGTAACCCTTCGGGAAACTACACGGCTGATCTTTTCAGCGGTTTCGAAACCCTGATTGCCAATGGTGTAACGGCAAATACAATCAGTGGTGCCAAAGGCAATTACATGGATCTGACGGCTACACCGCTGAACGAAGCCAATGTGGGGGATGTGCTGAAAGCTGCATGGAGGAATCTGGACCGGATTTTCAAAAAGGAAAGGGTGAAACTTTTCATTCCTGAAACCATCCTGGATATTTACGAGGACTGGTACCAGAATGAGTACAGCACCCAGCCATGGAACTCGGGGATCGAGCAGAAGTTCCTGGTTGGTTCCAGAGGCCGCTGTGAATTGGTGCCGCTGAATCCCATGTCGGGAAACTACATGATTTTCACTACCAAGGAAAACATGAATATCGGGGTTGATCAACAGAGCGACCATGAGACGGTCAGGATCCGGGAATGTGACAACCCGAAACTTGTCCAGTTCTTCATGAAGTGTTACTTCGGCGTTGGCTTTGAAACGATCCAGAAGGAGTATTTCACGGCAGCCAGGATTGTGATTGCGGAAAATGAAATTGTACCATAACGGGGAGGTGAATTATGGCTGGACTTTTTGAATCATTGACCTGGGTGGACGGACAGATCAATCCGTCAGGGATAAAAACCACCCTTTATTATTGCGAGAAATCATCGATCGCCGCATTCCCGAAAGTAAAAACGGCGCCGGCAACAGCCAATGAAAATGTTTCGCTGGATGGTGATTTCACCATGGTTGCCGGAAAGACTTTCAAAACCATTTACAGTACCCAGGGGAAAGGCAAAGTTTCCTGGGAAACGCTGGGGGAGAAAGACTGCAAGATGTTCAAGGCAAAGGGTGTATTCAAGTTCCCGGACATCAACGATGCAGGGAAAAGCATTGCCAAGGCGTTTGTCAATGCCAACTGCTGCTTTGTGGTGCCCTTGCCTCACGAATCTGAATTCCGGTACGTGGTGCTGGGGGATGCGGACTACGACACCACCTGCACCATTACCGGGGACAGCGGGGATGAACCGGGCTCTGCCAAAGGAATCACCATTGAAATTGAAGTGCCCACCACCACACCGCTGGCCAATTACAAGGGTGACCTTGTGCTTCCCACCGGAACGCTGGATTGTGCCACAGGGATTTTCACTGCAATTCCATAATAGCAACCGGATAAATTGAACCAGGGAAGTCGGCTTCGGCTGACTTCCTTTTACAACTAAAAAGCAGAAAAAATGAAACAGATATTCACATTGTTTTTACTGATGGCCATTGCCTTGTGTGGCTTTGGCCAGGATTACCGTTACACGATGAAAAAAACGATGTCACCTAACGAAGGGAAAGCGGACTACTCTTTCTGGAAATTTCCGGTCGGCGGTCTATCGGCTGTCAACCTGGCAAAGGGTGACACAATGGATTTGACCATTGTGGTGGATATGGCCAAAGACAATCCGGCCACACCCAGCATCGAGCTTAAGTTTGCCAACGAAAGCGGCTCCACGGATTCATTGTATATTTCGGGAACGGTGAAAGGATCACAATTTCATTTGCTTACTCTTGAACCGACAACCGGGCTGGCACTGAAGACGATCAACAGCACCCGGATTAACATGAGTACGACCAATCCTTATTTTTATGTGATCGCGGACAGTGTAAATTCCGGGGGATATGTAATTCCCAAGGCCGGAGTGAGCCATTTGAGATCCGTATTGTACTCCTTAAGATTGATCCCACGGGGGATAACCGATACGGTGCGGGTGACGGGAATAAATTTCAAGAGTTGGGTGAATCCAAAATACTGACGCCTTTAAAATCGCAATTAATCCCGGGAGACCGGGATTTTTTTTCAGGTTATGGAGAACAATGAAATTAAAGCATGGCTGCAGGGGACGCAGGATTATGACAGGGGAAGAATCCTGTTTGAAAAGTACTCCTCAAAAAAACCGTTGATCAACCTTTTCCGGCGCAAGCACAAACCGGAGGTATTGCGTTACAACCTGCAAAAGCTGATCGGACAATTGGAAGTAAAGCACATTCCAAAGGAAGAGATCCTGACCACCCTACCCCATACAAAGCGCCTGGTTGTACTTGACAACCGGGTACGGCTGGAGGATTTGCCGCAGCATCTTAAACCGTTGTATGAGCAGAACCGCACGCTGTACAAGCAGATGCGGGCGCTGCATGAAAAGATGAAGCTGGCCACCACGGACAAGGACCGGGCCAGATTGCGAAAAGAAATCGCCCAGTACGACGATGTGATCACCCTGAACTGGCAAAAGCTGGATGGCTGGGATCCTGAAAGCGACACAGGGGAAGCAATGGAGGAAGAACAAACGGAAGAGGAGGCTGCCCGACAGATCGGAGCGATCCGCAAGTATTTAAGTGTAAACCTGCGCGCGGTCAAAGCGCTGGAAGGGTTAAAGCGGCAGATGCTGATCTTTAAGATTGAAGAGCGGGCACGTCAACTGCAGAAACTGGGCGTTAAAATAACCGACTCCACCCATGAGGAACTCAAAACCATTGGAATTTATCTCGGAGCATGAGGGCTTCGCCATGTACCTGAACCAGGAGGTTCAAAGCCACAACGTATTTGATTACATGCTTGACCGACTGGAGGGAGCTGACCGGATGACCATCAGCTCCTTTGCCATCACCGAGGCCTATGTCCGCAGGATCATCCGCAACCGGGAGCGGATCGGTCACATTGACCTGATCCTGGACTTCACCATTGCCAGCCGCAATCCACGGATCAGCATGTATGCGGCAAAGAACGTGGACAACCTTTTCCTGGTGAACAACCACAGCAAGGTGATCTACATTGAAAAGGGCACCCAAAGCATGGCAGCCGTCATGAGCAACAACGCCACCAACAACCACCGGTTTGAATCCGGGGTTATCATCCTTGACCATCAGAAGGCGCGGACTTTCGGCCAGGCCTTTGATGCAGTCAAACAACAGGCGGTGCGGTATGGATGACAACGAAGTTTACAGGATGGTGGAGGAATACGCCTCGTTGTTTATGACCATTGATGAGATTTGCATTTTGTGCGCCCTCGACCCAACCCAATTCAGGAGAGAAGTACGAAACGGCACAAGTAAGCTGGCCCGGGCTTACTTGAAGGGCAAACTCGAATCCATGGTTGAGATCAGGCGCATGACCGTTGAATTCGCAAAGAAAGGGAGCCCTCAGGCGGAAACCCTGATCAAGGAATACCTGGATAAAATGGAAAGCAATGAGTAGGCCCACCAACCTGGAAAAGTTCCACAATGTACTGTTCGTCGATTTCGATGAAACGCAGCTCACCCTGGATGAGAAGGAGATGCTCAAACGGTACAGGGCCATTTTCACCCTGACCCTGGAGAATCCCAGCATGACCGACACCAAGCTCCGGGACTACCTGATGGAGCAATTCGGGGTGAACATGGCCACGGCATACCGGGACCTGGGCAATGTGCGCATTCTGCTGGGCAACGTACAGAATGCAGGCAAGGAGTGGATCCGCTACATCGTCAATGAAACCCTGAAAAAGGCCATCGAAGATGCCAAAAGCATGGGCAAAAACGGCATCAAGCTGATGATCATGGCTGCCGACAAACTGGGGAAGTACAACCGGCTGGACAAGGAGGATGCCACGGAACTGCCCTGGGATGAGATCATCCCCCAGCAGATAGAGCCTACCACGGATCCCACGGTGTTGGGGATCAAACCCCTCAAAAACAAGGAAGAGGAGATCCGCCGCATGTACGAAAAGTACCGGGAAGAGATCGAGATCGAGGACATCAATTGCGAACCGGCGGAGCAGTGACATGGAAGAGACAAAAAAGATCTACTTCACGGATCCGCAGCTGGAGTTCCAATATACGGCAGCCCATACATCGGTCATCGTGGCAGGGCGACGATTCGGTAAGACCCACGGGCTGGCCGCACCCTGGCTGCTGCGCAACATCCAGTACATGCCCCAATCCTCAGGGGGCATCGTAGGCCCAGCATACCAGCGGATCCTGACCCAGACCCTGCCGGGAACCCTCCAGGCCATGGATGACATGGGCTACAGGCGCAACATCCATTACTTCATCGGGATGCGCCCTCCCAAATCGGCAGGGTTCAAAAAGCCAATCAGGGAACCGGCCAGATACGACCATGTGGTGAGCTGGTACAATGGCAGCGTCCAGTACCTGATCAGCCAGGATATCCCGGGAACCAGCAACTCCCTGACGCTGCAGTACATCATGGGGGACGAGGCAAAGTACCTGGACTTTGACGTGCTCAAGGACGAGACCTTCCCGGCCAATGGAGGATTCAAAGGGCAGTGGGCCAACTGCCCGTGGCTGAACTCGATGCTCTTCATGAGCGACATGCCCACCTCCAAAAAAGGAAGCTGGTTTTTAAATTACCGGGAAAAGATGGATCCGGAACTGATCAACATGATCCAGTTCCTGGTCATGGAGATTTACAGGTTAAAGCAGCAGTCCCAAAATACTTACACCCAGAAGCTGCTTAACCAGTACCGGCGACGGTTGGCACAATTCCGGAGCGTGGCGGTCTATTACCGGGAATGGAGTTCCATCGAAAACATCGAGCTACTGGGGAAGAAATACATCTCCCAGATGAAGCGGGATTTACCCCCGCTGGTATTTCAAACGTCGATCATGTGCATCCGGCCGGGAAAGCTCAAAGATGGTTTCTACCCTGCACTCTCAGACACCAAACACCTCTACACGGCATTTGACAACAGCTACCTGATGAACCTGGAATATGACCTGAAAAAGGCAGCCGACCAGGACTGCCGGCAGGACGGCGATCTGGACACCAGCCGTCCGATCTGTGTGGCATTTGACTACAATGCCAACATCAACTGGATGGTGGCCGGACAAAAGGACGGAATGAAAATGAAAGTCCTCAAAAGCTTTTACGTCAAGTATGAGCGTAAACTCCGGGAGCTGGTGGATGACTTCTGCAAGTACTACCGGTACCACCACACCCGGGAGGTCATTTACTTTTACGATAACACGGCCCTGGGCAGCAACTATGCCGTATCGGAGGAGGACTTCGCCTCGGTCATCTGCAGCCAGTTCGAAAAGAACGGCTGGACCATTGAACGGGTGCACATCGGCAACCCGGTCAAGCACCATGAAAAGTACCTTTTCATTGACCAGGCGTTAAAGGGCCAGAAATACCTCTTCCCCCAGATCAACCAGCTTAACAATGAAGCCCTGATCCTGGGCATGCAGCAAACAGGGGTTAAAATTGGGCCCAACGGTTTCCAGAAGGACAAATCGGGGGAAAAGGAAGAGGAAACCGAGGAAGACAGGCTGGAACATCGCACCGATGGAACAGACGCATTCGACACCCTGTTTATCGGGATGAACCTATACGGGGAATACACCACCACAGGAACGGGGAGAAGCGCAGGAATGGGGATCGTAAGGTAGTTCGACAAAAAAAAGGGATCCCGCCAACGGCGGGACCCCTTTTCACAGGATAGATCATTCAAACCTGATCTGGGCTTCCACCTCCCTGATCTTAGACTGAAGGATTAAACGAATCTCCTCCAGCACACGGGCCACAACCGCACTGTTGGAGGTTTTAAACTCAGACCCACTGGAGGTATCCCGAAGGATGATCTGGGTGCTCATCCCATCCACCCCAATCTTAAAAGCCTGCAGGTGACGGTAGGAATCCTGGAGTTTGCGCCACTTGTCGATCATCATCGAGAGATCCTCCACCATGGAGATCCGCTGCTCCAGGGTAAGCTCCGGCCTAGGTTCCGGCTTCGGGGCCACAATCTCCACCACGGGAGCGACCTCCGGAGCTTCGTTCTTCACTACCTGCAAAGGAGCAGATTCATCACTGACAACTTCGTTGTTTTTCCTGGCTGTATTTGCCATAAGGTTTCACCCCTGCCCTGAGGATTTATATTGGCATCTGGCACGCCGGTTATTCAATAATTACGCTGCCATCACCATTGAGCTGCCACGGATAAGGTCAACCACGACAAAAGGGAGAAGGGAAACAGGGGGTAATGTCATTTTCCGGCCATGAACCAACAATCAAAGGGAAAATGAACTATCCCCTTGACCATTCCGGGGAGCGCAAATAACTTTGTGGCGGAATTAGAGAATAGAGAATTTCAGACCCGGGGAAAAAAAGAATCCGTCCCGGTACAGGAACCAGGACGGACAAATTGTTAACCTAAATTAATCTTGTCAGAAGGTCATAAAGATATGAATATTCCAAAAATACAAACCATCTCAAACAGAAAAATCATTCCCAAAAGAGACAATTTTTCAAATGATATAATATGCCGGTTAAGTATGCATAATATCTGACATAAATAAAAGAACCGTCCAGGAATTATAGCCAGGACGGTTACACAATTAAATAAAAATCATTTTATGGGAAGTGTAAATTTAAGAAATTTCCGGAATTTTAAAATAAACCACCCCGGAAAAATCGCCAGGATGGTTTTTCTTTAAACTTTAATTAAATTGAAGAAAACCAAAAATACGAAAAATCCAGGATATATACCCCATCAAAAGTCAATAAAATGACTTTAAAAGAGCAACACCAGGCTGCACAACCAAGTCCCTGTAAAAGAAGCTCTTTTCCTTTGGACATGCACTGATTACCGGCTTACCTTCAGAGCCAAGCTCAACCACCCAGGAATCATAAAACTCTTTTCTTTTATGGTCATACCATGCCACTTCCCCGTAAAGTCCGTTGATGCACAAATTAAGCAGCGAGATCCTGACAAAAACGATATCCGGATCTGCGCCAAACAACCGGACATTGCGGTTGATTTTCGCAGCAGCCAGAAGCTTATGGCCACTGCGGCACCGGTAATCTTCCATCCTGAACCTCATACCTGGTGACCGAAGCATCCCCGGAAGCAGGTCATCATACTGCCGGGGCTTGATCTTCCATTCAATACAAACATACCGGGAGTAGAATTCTCCCAGCACATCAGCCAGACCGGAACCATCACCGGTCATTTCAAGGACAAGCGCGGTATAAGCTTCCATGAAAAGGTACCGTTGTTGCTTGTCATACATTCGCACCAGGGTATGGAAACGGGAATCAGAATCAGAATTCAGCGCACAGGCAATATCAAGAAAGCTGAAAAATGCTCTGCTGAGCCCGTTATCCGGACCCAGCCTGAGCATACATTGAGAGAACGACCGCAGTTTCATCATCAGGCCAATTGGGTTCTCATCCGCTTGTTCTCCACTTCATCAGAACCCCACATGGCCCTGATCTCATCCATAGAGAACTGCTTGCCGTTTCGCTTCCGGTAATCCCCATACTGCCAGTACCACGCCAGCTTATTGGGGGAGAACTTGAAACCACGGGCCTTGAGTTCTTCACGCACCGGTTTTGTGTTCCCGGTGATCCAGATCCACGAACCGATGACTTCAATCACCACATCCTCCAGGAATATGATCTCATTGAGCTTATCCCTGATTTCAGCAGAAACGAAGTGTTCCCAGGACTTGCGACCCTCGGAGAACGAAGCATTCCCGTTGATCAACCTTTTACTCAGGATTTCATATTCGTTATTGATCTCCTGCATATCGGAAGTAGAACCACCCTTGTCCGGGTGATGCAGCAGGGCAAGCCGGCGATAAGCAGTACGCAGCTCGTCCAATATATTGATGTTTTTGAACCATTTCATCATTGCAAGGATTTAAAGGTTACAGAGCCCCCTCGTCGGCCAGTGAATAATAGGATTCAGAGGTTACAATGATGTGATCCAGCAATTTGATCTCAAGCAGATTACCTGCATCTTTAATCTTCCGGGTAATCTGGATATCCGCATCACTGGGTGACAGGTTGCCCGACGGGTGGTTATGGGCAGCAATGATCGAACAAGCACAAGCCTTCAGTGCAACCTGGAAGACGACCCGGACATCAATGACAGTACCGGTGAATCCACCCTTGGAGATCTGGTGCACTCCCAGCAACTGATTGGCGCGGTTCAGGTAAAGGATGTAGAAGTACTCCACATGGTCGAACGATGGCCAAAACTGGGTACAGGCCTTGTAAGCATCGGAAGAAGACTCAATCCGGATCCTGTTTTTAGCCGGAATGCGGTGAGAGTAGGATACATCAATCTCCGCAACGGAATAATCATAATTGTTCATGAATTGCACCCCTGCCCTGAGGATTTGTAATGGCATCTGGCCCGCCGGTTAAATTTTCGGCGGACCCACCATTGAGCTGCCAGGGATAAGGGCAACCATGAACAAAAAAGAAAGAAGGACCGGGGTAATGTCAGTTTCCAGCCATAAAAAAACGGTCAAAGGGAAACTGAACTATCCCCTTGACCGTTCCAAGGAGCGATCAATAACTTGCAAGAAAATTTAATAGTGGGCCCCCAGCAAGTAAAGAACCCACAAATCAGCTTAAAGCCCCTTTTCTTGATTTTTTTGGTTTAGCAGTGGAAAATAGATTTGCAGTATATTTCTCATACAATTCTAGAAGAAATTCATCTTAAATATTCTCAAAAAAGAAAGAAAATTTATATGATCACGCAAAAAAAATATGAGCTATCAAGGAAATATTATAAAAAAAAGCTATCAGAAAATAGGAGAGAATTTATAAGAAACAACTTTATCGAATGAAATTGACGATAATAACTAAAAAAAGGTTAAGTAAGTATATAGTTTATAATTAGGCTCTTTAAATTTTCATTTTACTTTAGTTATGTTAACAGATGAGTTAAAACGAACTAATTTTTCCCAGTCAATTTCCCCGCTATCTTTACAAAATACATTTGAAAATTCTTTAGTGAACTTGTTTATCATTTGTGAATATGATTTTATAAAATCATCATTCTTCTCTTTCGCTTTATGTCCAAGTGGCTCTATAATTTCAGTATAAAGATTCGCTTCACCAGATATAAATTCCCAAAATTTTTGCCCACAAAACTTATAATAATCACCTTTATCAGGTCTGTTATCTCTTCCATAACAGCAACCATTGACAGCTACAACACTAAGCTTTGATTTACTCGTACGTAATGTTTTTTTGGCAGTATTGAAACTTGCTCTCATCTCTGCTATTTGCCGACTATTTGCCCAATTAGGGCCTGACTTAATTGTTACAATATATCGAATTCCATCTTTATCAAACTCTAGATCGATTGCTGTTATTCCAGATTTTCTACCCCCATAAACTTTACTATTTATAAAAATTGCTAATCCTTCCAACCACTCACCAAATTTCCCCTCTTCACTAGAAGAAATATGTGCATCAACAATTTCTTTGATAATTCCACTTGCAGTTAGAATATACTTAGCTTTGTATAAATACGGATTTTTTCTTTTTAAAACTTCTGAAAGTTTTAAAGAATCAAGACTTTGAATTCGAGTATGATGAAAAGTACCAATGTTTTCTTCGACGTACGTTGATACATCTTGAAGGTTAAGTTTATCCATAATTAATTTGAGATTCTAATAAATATAACTCCACAGGTTCTAATTGACTTCTTACCATTTCAAAATATTCAGGAACGATATCAATACCTATAGAATTTCGCTTCATTCTATTGGCAACTATTAAAGTTGTCCCTGAACCCATAAACGGATCAAGAACGGTGTCACTTTCTTTTGTAAAGAGTTTAATAAACCATTCTGGAAGTTCTTCTGGAAAAGCAGCGCTATGGTTTTTATTATTGCATTCTGTAGCCAAATGAAGAACATTCGTAGGGTATGCTTTATCCCTTTCAAGCCAATTAGATATATTTTTACCAAAACCACTACCAACTTTTGACATATCACGAACTTTGTCTGTGTCAGAAAGCCTTTTAAGCCTGGTTTTTGCCCAATCGCCCATAGGAACCATTACTTCTTCTTGATACATGTGAAATTTACGATCCTTATTAAATTGTAAAAGTCTTTCCCAGGAGTCACGAAATCGGTTTGGCCACTTACCAGGATAAGAATTTTTTTTGTGCCAAATAAACTCTTCTGTCCATAGCCATCCTTGTTTACGCATTGCAAGGATAAGCTCCATAACATAAATGCTACGTTCTCCATCAACAACCTTTTCTTTTATATTAAGAATGAAGGTTCCAGTAGGTTTTAAAACCCTAATGAGCTGTTTGGAGATGGGTAAAAACCATTCAACGTATTTATCATGAGAAATACCACCATATGTATCTTTGCGTTGATCTGCATATGGAGGTGATGTAACAATTAAATCAACTGAATTATCAGATAAAAGTTTTAATTTCTCTTTACTGTCGCCTAAAAATATGTCTGTTCTTATCTCCATTAAACAATTTTCTTTGACTACAAAATTAACAAAATACAGCAAAGTTTTGAGCTGGTTGTTATAATTATAACTAGTTAGAAATTCAGTTTTTTGTTTATTAAACATAATTCAAGCAATTTGTCTAAATAAATTTAAATGTTTTGAAAAACATTTTTTGTGATAATCTAAATAAGTGGATGACAAATACTGGTTAAAAAATAAAAAAAGCCCTGTTTCCAGGGCCCTTTTTCAGAACGGAAGCCTTTCCTCTTCCTTTTGGGTTTTGCGCTTGCCCTTGCCTTTCTTGGTTGGGGGCTGCGGAGCTTCATCTACCTTTTTGGAGTGGTAGCAGGTATAGGTCCGTCCAAACTTATCAGGTTCCTTGAGCTTTGCAACCTCGAAGGTCACGTACCAGACACCGTCGCGTTCATAAGCGATTTTGTTAACCTCTTCCAATTTCACAGTTACTCTTGCGATCTGAAGATTCGGAACCTGTGTTCCCTTGCCGATGTAAACTTTTTCGTAAGCCATGATGTTAAATATTAAAGTGTTAGAAAATTATATGCAGCAAATCAGCGCAGGGAATAAGAAAAACAAGGAGGAACTGGAATACCGGAAAGCAATGAGGATATGCCGGGAAAATCCTTGTTTTCACAGAGTGCGGACAACGGACGTTGAAATTTCCGAAGCTTGCTTAGCATGGAATTTCGACACGATATTTAACGTCATGGCCGAAAAATTACCGGTATGGGGACACGGTGGAGAATCAAATCACAAGAGTACTGAAGTTGCAGTTAAGAAAATCGATAATGCGACGGTGCAGTGCCCTTCGGGGCAAAGCCGACAGCTGTTTGGCCGGGTTTACCGCACACACTCCAAAGGCGGATGAAAGCCCCATGAAATGCCAGGGCAGAAAAACCCGGGAAGATGAAAACCGGTCTGAAAAGGGTGGAAACAGGGCCAACGGGAGCATTCATTCCACTGAAAAGGAGCGGGAAAACGAGCAAAAAAAAAGCGTCCCTTCGGACGCTAGTGAGCCATGATTTCCTGAAAAGCCTTGTATTCCCAAGCAATGGTTTCTTCGGTCAGGTTCTCTTCAGCTTCGGGCCAGTAGATGGTAGCCAGATATTCGCAGAACTCCTGCCAAAGTGATTTTTCGGTGTTTTTAAGTTGCCTTTTCATATCAGTAAGTTTTAAGAAATTATGTGCAGCACACCGGAGACTGAAGTGCCTGAAAACAAGGAGGAACTGGAATACCGGAAAACATGAAATGACTGAGGATATGCCGGGAAAATCCTTGTTTTCGCGGAGCGCCCCGGCAGGCAAAGCAGGCTCGTGCTTGGCAGAGAATTTCTAAACTTACTTGGAAAGGCAACGGCATCAGAAAAATCATTCTGGCAGAAGGTTTGCAGCTGGCCACCATCCCCACTGAAGCTGAATACCGGAGAAACCGATGGGGATACAAGGCTGAAAACAACGACACTGGCGGCAGGGACGCAAACAACGGGCGAAGTTTTAAAGGAGGAGATAATGGAAGTCAGGGCAGCGAAAAAAAAATGGATCCCACCACCGGCGGGACCCACTTTTTAATTGATTTCGACTGGCTCGAAGCAGTACGAATGATTAAACGGAATTAAAGTCAGCAAAGTATTGTAGGCTTCAGCCAGTTCCACAATATAAGGATGATCAAGCATGGAATCCTGATCATCCAGGTAAGGATTGATTACCCAGAGCATGGCATCCAGCACCCGGGTAAGTTCTTCAACAGGAATTTCAACTGACGCCATATCAATATCTCCCATATTGACTGTTGTAGAACGTTTCATCGCTGGCACTCTCAAGGAACCTCCGGTAATCCGCATCTCCGCAGGCCAGGCAGAAGACCTGACGGGAGGATGGCCAATAGTAGGCACTGGTACCCTTGGGCAGGGAGCAGCCACAGGTTGCACATTTGCTGTTGAAGCGGGTTATCAGGCGAAAAGGATCATTTTTGTAACGGGTCATAAGAAAATGCCGCTGCCCTGCGGTCTTATTTCGGCATCTGGCACGCCGTGTTAATCATGGTTTATTCGATTCTAATGTGTCAGAATCAACAGGATCAACCTGAGTATCGCTTTGGCAGATGCCCATGATCCAGTCGGCAAGCTTTTGCACCAGGGGATCATCGTCTTCACAGTCCATAAAAGCATCATTAACGGCAATGGAGATCAGATCTTTCTGGGCTGGATGGTGCTTGATCATCAAGGATCCCAGGTCTGCGAGTTCACTAATTTTCATCTTTCAGTCCTCCCAGGGTAACATGAAGAAAATGGCAGGATTCGGCCGGTCAATGTCTTCGGCGGTGATTACTGCCTTCAATGTTACAGTCAGACTCTGATCCGGATTCACCACTTCATTCCGGGGTGAAACGATTCTGGCTTTTTGACTTACCAGACGAAAGCTGAACCTGCAAATACTGGATGAACAATTTCTTGCAGTAGGAATAAATCCAACCAGGATCTGCCGGATAGTTTCATCCTTCTCCAGTTTATCGAAGGTCTGGTAAACCGGATCTACATAATGATGCCAGACAGAATCATTGAAATAAACCGGGAATTTGATCCCCAAAGGTTTGCTGATGTCACCCGGAATCGGGATCAGCACGCCGTCTTCCACGGCCATCTTTGTTGTGTAACTGAAGATGATATCTTCTTCTTTGAACATGGTATGTACTGGTGCCCTCCAGGTTTATTTTGGCATCTGGCCCGCCGGTTAAATTTTCGGCGGACCAATCATTGAGCCACACGGATCAGGTCAAACATGAAGGAAATAAAAGCAGAAGGGGGTAATGTCAGTTTCCGGACCCAAAGCGAAGCTATAAAGGAAACTGAACTATCCCCTTGACCGTTCCGTGGGGCGATCAATAACTTTGCCGGTAAATTTAGGCGGGGGCCTCCAGCAAGAAAGGCATTTATGAATAATCAAATCAATCCTAATTCTTTTATAGCTAATATAATAGCTAAAACCCAATAAACAATCTGAACGATCTTAACGAAAAGATTATCCGAATTAAGACCTAAGTATTTAAATAAATGACTAGGCAATTTAAATATGAATTCTAACCAGAATATTGGGTTAAAAGATTGAATCATCCTATTTCTAAAAATCCCAATTGCTTCATGAAATTTTTGGTGGACTATAGTAATTAATTCTGAATCAATCAAAGCAAGATTTTGAAAACCGTTTATCTCTAATTTCCTAATTTTATTAAAACCAGCTGGTTCTAGCCTTGAAATAGTAAAATTCTTAATCCCTGCCTCTTCGAATAATTTAACTATTTGAGGTTTAATTTCATCAAATTTATATGAAGGATTACCGATGTAGTCTAAATATTTTTTGTAATAAGATTTTGTCTGCCAATACTTCGAAAGAAAAACAATGAAACGAAGCAGTAATAACGAACAAAAAATTGCAATTAATTTATAATGAGGCAACATAATAAGTATAATATTGAAAACATAAAAATAATGAAATTATTAAAAGATTATTTAAGTATTATGTGAAATTTCCAATAAGTAGGGGGAGCTCAACAGCTCCCCCCTCCCCTTATAGAAACTTTGATCGCTAATGGTTGTATGGACGCCTACCATTTACTAATCAAATTTACGATTCACGTATGAGAAATAAAACAATCAATGAAAGTTAAGTACTTAACTTTGAACGCACAATAAAAAGTTGAGAATCAGCTCAACGCAGTTACCCCGGGCATGGCCCTTCTCTTTGGCTTCGTTTCTCTTAGGCCAGTAAGAGAAAGGAAGGGCGCTGTTGGTTGGGTTGAAAAGGGCCCCAACCAACCGGATTTTTCAGCGAGTGCGGAGCTGAAAAATCCGGGGCGCAAGGTTCTTTTTGCGAGCTTTTTCTATAAAGAAAAAGCTTAGAGAAAAGCTGTCGGGCAATTTTCAGGAATTACCGGAAAACTGCCTGAACTGCAATTTAAAAAAGAGGTTCAAAGGAGAAAATTTCTCTTTTGTCATCTGAAAGATACCGCCCCGCCCTGTGGACTTTCCGGTAAAAAAGAGAAAACAATCCTTGAAATATGCCCCGTCAGGCAGATCATCCATGTAAATATTTACCGGAAACGGTAAGCATGGATGACTGACTGCTTTGTCCTTTTACCATATGGACCACTACCCTACCTTTCCTTTAAAAAAGTAAATGATTCATATTTCAGAGATTGGCCGCATTACCGAAAAGGGAGAGTTCTCCCTGGAGTTTGTGGGCACCAGCGGTGAAATCATCCAGGGGAAGCGGTGCATCTGCACCAGCTTCCACAGTTCTGGCAATACGATGAACATCAAGTTCTGCGACAGTGGGCAGATCCGGAAGGTGCGCCGCTGCTCGATCATTAAGGTCAATGACCAGGAGGTGGTGATATGAAAGTGATATCAGTGGGCGGGATATCCTACCTCCCGGAAGCAAAGACCCTTGTCGCCATGCAACCCACCAGGGAAATGTTCCAGGATCCGGATGAGACCTTAAAGATAGGAAACTATGAGATTGTACCCTGGGGGGAGACCAATACGATGCCACGGGATGTGGTGGATAAGATCAACCGGTCGGAGGTGATTGGTGCCAACCTGGAGTTCAATGTCCTGGTCGGGTATGGCAGGGGCATTGTACCCATGCGCAGGATCATTGAGAACAAAAAGATCATGGGCTACGAGGAGGTCACCGATGATGAAAGGGTCATTGACTTTTGTTACAGCAATGACCTGAACGGCTACCTGCTGGAGCAGCTGATGGATCTGAAAACATTCTACAATGTGTTCCCTGAGATTATCCTGAGCAATGACAAATCCCAGATTGTCCAGCTGCGGAGCAAGGAGGCTGTCTTTAGCCGTTGGGACAAGGTAGAGCCCAATGTAGGGCGGATCACCAAGCATTACTATTCAGCCAAGTGGCATGACAATCCAGGCAAAAAGGACATCCAGGTAACTGATGTGCTGGACCGGTACAATCCACTGGCCGACTTGCAGGAGAGGCTCACAACCGGAAAATTCTCCAACCTGCGGTTTATCATCCCGGTTTCATTCCCAAGTCCTGGAAGGACCTATTACCAGTTGGCCCCCTGGTGGAGCCTGTTTCAATCGGGGTGGTATGATTTCAGTGTCATGGTGCCGGAAGCAAAGAAAGCATTGATGAAAAACCGGTTCGCGGTGAAGTACATCATTTACCTGAGTCCGAAATATTTCAAGCAAATATTCAAGGACGAAGGGATTGACCCGTCG
This sequence comes from uncultured Draconibacterium sp., assembly GCA_964387205.1. Classification (GTDB taxonomy): domain Bacteria; phylum Bacteroidota; class Bacteroidia; order Bacteroidales; family FEN-979; genus CAIVAT01. The sequence continues at coordinate 3,110 of CAYLVY010000040.1, read as the reverse complement.
GACGAGGAGGCCGTGCGCAACAGGATAGACCAGGAACATCAACGCTTCGGGGAGTTTTTGACCGGGGCAGAGAATTCAGGCAGGGGGATTGTTGCCCTGAAGGATCTGGTTCAAAGCTCAAGCGGGGCCAAGGAGGAGAAATACATCGAGATAGAGACCATTGATCTGGGCAAGGAAGGCGGGGAATTCATCGAGGATTCGGAGGAGGTATCCAACATCATCAGTTACGTGATGGGGGTCCATTCTTCACTGATCGGGTCCACCCCGGGAAAAAACAAGGGTTCCTTTTCAGGCACAGACAAGCGGGAACTCTTTTTGATGAAGCAGGCGCTGATGAAACCATTCCGGGACAGGCTGATGCGGCCCCTGGAGCTGATCAGCCGCTTTAACGGATGGGATCCAAACATTGTCTGGGCCATCCCGGAGATAGAATTTACCACCCTGGACCAGAATAAAACAGGACAGCAAACCAACCTAAACGAATAACCATGTTCTGCACCAACATAGAAGCAATCCGCAAGTACCTGCCCACGGTCATCCACAGCGAATACTCCAAGTATGAAAGTGAGATCCGGGAGGCCAACCGGTGGCTCAAGAACGAGATCACAGGAAGTGCACTCTGGGGACTGATGGAAGGGGAATCCTTCAATGACCCTGACCTGAATGAGCTTTGCGAATCGGTAGTGGCACGAAAGGCCTATCTGGAGGGGATCCCCAGCTTTGACCTGACGGAAACCTCCGGGGGATTCGTGGTTACCCGCAACGAGAATCAGGCACCGGCCAGTCCGGAACGGGTCAAAGCCCTGAAACAGGGAATAGAGAAGCGGCTGACAGATGCCATCGAATCCCTGATCCAGTACCTGGAAGAGAACACCCAGTACCATGACGGGTGGAAGGGATCTCCGACTTATGCCATGATCACCGAAACCTACATTCACAGCCTGACCAAGTTTCGAAGGTATGCCCCGTGGACGGGATCACGCCTGCAATGGGTGGCGGCCAGGCCGGCCATGTTATCGGTAATCAAGCTGAAAATCGAACCGGTGATATCAGCGGAGCTCTCCGATGAGATCATAGAACAACTTAGGGATGACGATTTATCGGAGTCAAATACCCTGATCCTGGAAAACCTTCGGTTTGCCTTTGCCAATTTCGTGGTGGGTCAGGAAGAGACTGGCAAATCCTACCTCTACAGGGTGCGCAAAAGGCTGATAGCCTCGCCGGCAGACTTCCCAGCATGGGAAAACAGTGAACTGTACGCGGCTATCCTGGCCAGTACAGTGAACAAATATGACATGGAAAGGCCCTTTTTCAGGGCGGGATTTTAACAAATCAACCAGGTAAAATGAGAAGTATAGAACTGAAGCTCCCCCAAAAGTGGAGCGACCTCAAAAAGGGGGAGATCGAACAGGTTGCCGGATATTTTCTTTCCTGCACAGGAAAAGCCAAGCTATTGACCCGGTGCTTTATATTCTTCTCAGGGTGGAAGATCATCCGGTGTAACAGGTTGATGGGACTGGAGGAAGGATATTTCTACTTCACCAAAAAGGGAGAACGGATATTCCGCACGGATGCCGATGTTTTCACCGGACTGGCCAAACGGCTGGAATGGATCACCCGGGATTTCACCCTCCCCTCCTATGTTCCCAGGATAAAAGGCTTCCCTACCCCCAACCTGATCCTGTACAAAACTACCCTGGAGCAATACCTGATGGCCGACAACTTTTACATCCGGTTTATTTCAACGGGGGATTTCAGGGAGCTGGACAAAATGATTGCCGCATTGTACACAACCAGCATCGGGGATCTGAACCTGAAAAGGGCATCAAGGCGGATAAGCTGGAAAAGAAAAAACATCCGCTATGCGGCCTTCATCTGGTTCAGCGGAGTTAAAACCTGGCTTCGGCAAAAGTACCCCTACATATTTTCGGGGGTTGACCAGGACACAGCCACGACTCCGGATGAATCCATCCTGAGCTTGCTCTCTGCCTTAAATGGCGGGGACATCACAAAGAATAAAATCATCCTTAGCACAGGGATGCACGAAGCCCTGTACGAGCTGAACCAAAAGATCGAACAAAGCAAATCCAACAACCATGTTCAGGCAATTTGACTATTTCACCAGCATCCAGGAAAAACTCCCGGAGATCAATACCCTGGGAAGGGTGACAGGACTGATGGGCCTGGAGGAGGCCATGGAGAATTTGCGCAGCAGCCAGCCCCTGATGCTCTATGCAGAGGATGAAGGGGATGGTTACCTCTCCCTGGATGACGGAAACTTCGACTACGGCTTCCACACCTTTTACATCCTGGACTTTGCAAAGCAGGGTGACAGCGCAGACCGCCGGCGGGCCCTGGATGCATGCATGGCGGCAGGATTGAAGCTTTTCAAACAGATGATGGAAGATTCAAGGGAATTCGGATTACCCACCTATGGCCTTGACTGGTCAAGGATAGACTACCAGCGGATCGGCCCCATGTTCAACAACGGGTATGGTTACCTTTTTACCTACGTCTTACGCAACGAACGATTCTTACTAATCCCCAAAGTTGAGCGATAACCAGAATATTTCATTAACGGTAGAGTCCTGGGCTAAAATCGTTATTGAGCGATGGGAACTGCAGATGGCCAGGACAGGGGTAAAGGGAACAGGCAAACTACTCAATAGCTTCACCTACACCATTCACACCCAGGCCAACGGCAATCCGGAACTGATCAGGTTTGCCTTCAACTATTACGGCAAGTTCGTGGACATGGGAGTAGGCCGTGGGGTAACCCTGGAAACTGTCGAGTTCTCAACCCGCAAACCAAAACCCTGGTATTCAAAAGTATTCTGGGGACAGTTCCAAAAGCTTAAGGAACTGATGGTTGACAAATACCAGATAAAATCCACCATGTCCATTCTTACCGAAATTGAAAAGAAAGATTTGTGAGAAATTACAACTGTTCATAAAAATTACTTAATTTCGGAACAACCAAAAAAAATAAAACCGCGAAAACTGTACAATATTTGCACTATTATGACTTTATTGTATGGTTTTTCCGAACGTATATTAAGTTGAACTAAACCGCCGGGGCGGTAATGTTTGATATTCAGGTAAATAAGCTA
>CAYLVY010000039.1:16775-29934 GCA_964387205.1 uncultured Draconibacterium sp. | reverse complement strand
ATTCCGATATACCATGTGGCCAGGTTCCAGATAATGGCAGTAACGATGAGGCTGAATATCATGGCGATTCCGTGAAGCAGGTCCTGGTCCACCAGCAATTCAACAGGCAGAAGGTTTACAATACCCATCGCTACGGCGATCCCTCCGACATTCACTCCGATAAAATTCCAGATTCCCGACCAGACGACAGCGGTGCCGGGTGGGAGCGAATGGGTGTAAATTACGGTGGCAACGGCGTTGGCAGTATCATGGAATCCGTTTATGAACTCGAATGCCAGCGCTGCAAAGAGACAAATAATCAGGATTGTAGTGTAAAACGGGTCAAGTCCAAACATAAATCATCAGATAATTTTCATCGAAGGGGCTGGTCAGGGAGGTGCCGGTGGTTTCCTTTCTGCCGTGCTGATAAGGTCGAATCCGCTTCGGAGCAGTACCGGTGTCAGCAGGGTGGTCAGCAGGGCCATCAATACGAGTACGGAGAAAAGTGCGGTATCTATAAACCCCTTGGCCAGTGCGATATTCGCGATCACAAGTTCCACGATACCCCTCGCATTGAGCCCCAGTCCGATGGTCAGCGCTTTGGATTTGCGGAAACCAGCCAGGATGCCCCCCAGGTATCCTCCCAGGATTTTGCTCAGAAACGAGGAGAAGATTACAATCCCGACCAGCAATGGATCAGTGAGCGCTGTAAGGTTAAACGCAATTCCCATGGTTGCAAAAAAGACAGGTGCCAAAAACCCCATTGTAATGCCTGATATGCTTTGCTGTACTTTTTCCAGTTCATCATTGGAAAACATGGTACGGGGAATCAGGATGGCCCCGAAAAAGGCCCCCACAACGAAATGCAGCCCCATCAGTTCCGAAATGCTGGAAAAAATCAACACGTAGAGGATTACCAATGCAAAAAGCGACTCTTTACCCCTGAGATAGTGAAGGAACTGATTGACACGGGGGCTAAGTATATTGACCTTTTGTTTGGCCAGTTTGAAAAACTTATAGGCAACCCAAAGCATTGCCACAAACAGGATTACTTTAATGGTGGTTTGCAAAACCGATAAGGTAAGGTCGCCTAAGTTTTTGGAGGCATCGTTCACATCCAGGATGATCCCCAGCAATAAAAGGGCCACAATATCATTAAAAATGGCTGCTGAAATGATACGCTGGCCAACATCTGACCTGAGTTTCCCAAGGTCGATCAATATCCTGATGCTTACAGGCAGTGCGGTTATGGCGATGCATAACCCGAGAAAAACCGTGATGTTCACCGAAAAATCGAACCACCAGCCGATCATCAACCCGCTCAGAAAGGGAATGATAAATCCCAGGAGGGCAATCCAAAGGTTTTTCCCCCGGATCGATTTCCTGATCTCCTCTACTTCGATTTCCATTCCGGCAAGAATGATGAGCATAAATACACCAAGTTCGGCAATTACACTCAATTCCCCGGCCATAGGGATCACATTGAACAGTGAAGGGCCCAGGATAACCCCTGCCAGTACCTCTCCGATCATGGAAGGCTGCCTGAAACGCTCTGCAAGCTCCCCGAGAACCTTGGCCGCCAAAAGTAAAATAAGCAGGTTGACAACAAATGGCAACTGGTAATTGAAGAGTTGAAGCATAGCCCGGATATAAATCCGCTGCAAAAATATCGTATTTGCCGATACAAAAAAAGGTTCCCGCTCTTTTGTAAAGCTTTCATACATAAACCGTATTTTTGCCCGCATGGAGCATGCCCTGCTGTTGATCCCCCAATGGATGATTACCTGGCTGGCAGAACCGGTGGCCGTATTGTTCGGACTGCTAGGCATCTGGTACCTCAAAAAAGAAAAACTGATCGGCTTCCCGTTGGGTATCATCAACGTATTGACCTACATACTGATTTTTCTTGTCAGCGGTTTATATGCCAATGCCGCCATAAACTTCTATTTTTTTCTGATGCAGGGATATGGCTGGTATAACTGGTCACGGAAAAGCGGGCAGGAAAATTCTGTTGTCATCTCCTCTACCGGCAGAAAAGGATGGTTCATCGCTTTATCGGCGATCATACTTTCTTTTGTTATGATCCGTTATTTATTGATCAGGTTTACAGGCAGCGAAGTTCCGACCTGGGATGCCCTCACAACCGCGATCTATGTAGTGGCCCAGTGGATGATATCCATGAAAAAGATCGAGAACTGGATTCTTTGGTTCGTGGCCGATGTGATCATGGTGGTTCTGTGCATTGCGCAGGGCTTGTATTTTACTTCGTTTCAGTATGCAGTGTTCACCTTGATCGCCGTTCTTGGATACCGTGAATGGAGGACTAAAATGATGCAATGCAGAGGAGAATAGCCATAACAGGCCCTGAATCGACCGGCAAGTCATGGCTTGCGGAGCATCTGGCATTGGAATTCCACGCCGGTTGGGTTCCTGAGTATGCCAGGGAACACCTGGAAGCACTTGACCGTCCTTACCTGCAGAAAGATATAAAAAAAATAGCGCAGGGCCAGTTGGAGAGGGAGGAGCTGAAAGCGTTGAAGGGCGATCCTTTTCTGTTTTGCGATACTGAGTTCCTGGTAACCCGGATATGGAGCCTGGTAAAATACGGTGCCTGTGACCCATGGATCGAAACCATGGCCGACACGCACCGTTACGATCTTTACCTGCTTTGCGATATTGATTTGCCCTGGGAATTCGATCCATTGCGCGAGCATCCTGATAAAAGGCAGTGGCTTTTTGATTTGTACCTGAAGGAGCTGAACCGCAGGAGTTTACCATTCCGTATTGTCAAAGGCAGCGGAAGAGACCGGCTCCTTTGCGCATTGGAGGCTATTAAAAGTTTAAAAAATGGATGAGCGGTTGAAGGTATTATTCATCCCCCGCTGGTATCCTCACCGGGATGATCCGATGGAAGGTCTTTTCGTGCAGCGGCAGGCAGAGGCGCTGGCACGGTTCTGTCATGTGGTGGTAATTCATATTCATCCTGTTTACAGCGGAGAAGGTAAAACGGAAGCTGTTTTTACCGAGCTGAACGGGGTGAGGGTTTTGCAGGTTTATTTGAAAACCGGATCAGCCGGAAATGGCTGGAGCAAGGCATGGTTTATCTATAAGTACTACCGCGCTTCGATGAGGGCCGTCAGGAGCATCAGGCAATTCAGGCCGGATATTGTCCATGGTCATATCCTGACACGCGCAGGGGTGGTGGCGTGGAGGGCGGCTGCAGAACTGGGAGCCCCTTTTATTATCTCAGAACATTGGTCACGCTATTTTCCGCAGAATTTTTCATACACGGGCAGGTTGCGTAAATTGCTCACCCGGATGGTGATAACCCGCAGTGCTGCCTTGATACCGGTCTCTGAACGGTTAAAACAAGCCATGGAACAATGTGGTTTATCCCATGAAATTATGCCGGTAGTCCCTAATATTGTGGATACAGAACAATATGTTTTACCTGTAAATCCAATGGATAAGGATACAGTTACTTTCCTTCATGTATCCTGCTTCGACGATCGTTCCAAAAACCTGACCGGATTTCTCCGATCAGTGAAGAGCCTCTCCGAATCCTGCACAGGTTTCCGCTGCATGTTCATCGGTGCAGGACCGGACCTGGAGGAGGTTAAAGATTACGCACGGTTTTTAAATATCCCTGAACATTTGATCACCTTTACCGGGCTGCTGGAAGGAGATGTGCTGGTATCTGCCATGCAACAGGCTGATTTTACGGTTGTATCGAGCCGTTACGAGACCTTTGGAACCGTGATCATCGAAAGTTTAAGTTGTGGGACACCGGTATTGTCGACCCGGGTCGGCGTTGCGGCAGAACTTATCACCGAAGAAAACGGATGGCTGGTAGAACCTGACAATGAGTCAGAAATGTCCGCAGCATTGGCGGAAATGCTGGAAAATTGCCGGAAGTTTAACCGGGAAAGAGTGAGGAGGTCAATTTCTGACCGGTTCAACATCGAAACGGTTGGCCGGCAACTGTTGAATATCTATCAATCGGTTCTTCAAAAGGGGTCATGAGGTTTGCAGTTATCAGCGATGGGTTCTGGTTTCAGCAATGGCAGGCTGATGCCATCAGGCAACTGATCCTGCATGGGCATGTGATGGCTCTGATGATAACCGGTGACCATGTCGCTCAAACCCGGTCAGGGTTAAAAGGTTTTCGGCAGAAGAAGTCCGGTACCTTTCTTTTTTCAGTACTGGAGAACCGGTTTTTCGCCCCGCCTGCCCGTATCCGGGTTTCCCTGCATCATCAGTTGGAAAATGTGCCATGGATGAAATGCCGGGTGATCAGGGAGAAGAATGTTTGGCGGTTTCAGGATGAGGATATCCGGCGGATCATGGAAAAAGATGCAGACTTCATCCTGCGTTTTGCCATGGGTATACTCAAAGGGGGAATATTGGAGGCAGCCCGTTTCGGGGTTTGGTCATTTCATCACGGCGATGAGATGAAATACCGGGGCGGCCCGGCCGGGTTTCACGAGATCATTAATGGTGATCCCGTGACAGGCGCCATTTTGCAACGGCTGACGGAGCGCCTTGACGGCGGGACCATCCTCCGCAAAGGCTTCCTGAAAACATCTTTGCATTCATGGAAGGAAAACCTTCAGCAACTCTATACCGTTTCGTCAGCCTGGCCTGCACTGGTCGCCGATGAGATCGAATCGCTTCCTGATCCTGAAAGGTCCCGGTTCGGAAAGAAAAGTACCACGACTGCACCGGTTTACAGGGTTCCCGGGAATGGCCTGATGTTGTCGTTTCTGGTCAGGCTCCTGTATTACAGGATACGCTTTCTGCTGGAAAAATACTTCATCATGGAGGAGTGGAATGTCGGGATCGTCAGAAAACAGGCCGATCAACTCCTTCTTCCACAAGAACTTTCAGAAAAGATTCAACCGGAATGGTTGCCGCCACTCCCCAAAGGGAGATACCTCGCCGATCCGTTCGGAGTCGTTGAGGGCGATTTCCTGCATTTACTTGCCGAGCAATACGATTACAAGAGATTGTTCGGGGAGATCCGGGCGTGCAGGATCGATATAAGCAGAAGCGGGCAACTCATCAGTCACAGGGAAATCAATGTTTTTAAAGCGCAGGATGAGAAAATCCACGGATTTGGTTCCGGTATTCACCGTTCCTACCCCTGCCTGATGCAGGAGAGTGGTACCTGGTATTGTGTGCCCGAAGCATGGCAGTCGGGCAACATTACCCTGTACCGGACAGATCCGTCATTCAGGCATATGGAACAGGTCAAAGTGCTGGTAACCAATATATCTGCTGTGGACCCTACCCTGACCTTCCATCAGGGGAGATGGTGGCTTTTTTTCACAACCAGGGAGCACTCCAATTCCCATCTCCATATCTGGTACGCGGATCATCTGACGGGTGAATATCACCCACACAGGTTAAATCCTGTCAAAGTGGATGTTCGTTCCGCGAGGCCGGCCGGCACTCCTTTCCGCGCAAAGGGAAGACTCTTCAGGCCGGCACAGGATTGTTCTGTAACATATGGCTACAGGGTGGCTGTCAATCAAATACTAACATTGACTCCTGAACTTTTTGAGGAAGAGACGCTGCATTATATCGGTCCGCTAACCAATGGACCTTACCGGCAGGGATTGCATACCGTTTCGATGGCAGGTCCCGTAACCTTGATTGACGGGAAAAAGTTAAGGATCAGTTTTGCCCATGCCTGGCGGCAGATCAGCAGAAAACTATGTAACCACACGGCGATATGATCAGGATCATCATGGGTACCATGGGAACCAGGGCCATCGCTGCCGTGCTCGCGTTTATTTCATGGATGCTGGTCGCCAATTACCTGGGTGCAGGGCCTACAGGAACCATCAGCCTGATCATTTTTTCGGTGACCCTGATACAATTGCTGACCAATTTCACGGCCGGTTCAGGATTGGTGTACTACACTCCGCGTGAAGGTGTTTCCCGGTTAATAGTGCCGGCTTATGTGCTGACGCCCATCCTGGCACTGGCCGGGGTTGGGATACTGGTAGTCGCCGGGACGGTGAGCGAAAGTGCCAGAATCATACCGGAGGGTTATACTTTTGAGGTGACCGTATTGGCTCTGGTGATTTCATTCAGTACCGCCAACAATATGTTTTTGCTGGGCCTTGGCCGGGTAAAAGCATATAACCTGGTAACACTGCTCCAGGCGTCGATACTGGTGCTGAGCCTGATCCTTTGCTTTTTTGTTTTCCGTTTTTATTCCCTGATCTCCTTTTACCTCGCACTCCTGCTGTCACACTTTCTTTCATTGCTGGTCAGTGTTTGGTATTTGCGGCCGGAGATCCGCAGGGCCTCTCTATCAGGATGCAGGGGGATTATCCTGCAATTATTCCGGTTCAGTTCTTTTGTTCAGGCTGCCAATGTGTTTCAGACATTGAATTACCGGCTGGGGCTGAAATTCGTGGACCATTTTCTCGGACGAGCCCCTGTGGGTATCCTGACGATCGGATTGCAACTTTCGGAAGCGGTCTGGATCCTGAGTCGCAGTATCTCTACAGTACAATACTCACGGTTATCCAATGAAATGAAATTTGACTATTCCGTCAGGTTGACCCTTACCCTTGTGAAAATCAGTTTTGTCATTACCCTGCTGCCCATGATCCTGCTTGCCGCATTACCGGAAAGCTTTTACATGGTTTTCCTTCCGGCCTCATTTACGGGAGTACGATCGGTGATCCTTTCCCTGGCACCTGGTGTAGTGGTACTGAGTGTCTCCATTGTACTGAGCAGTTTTTTTTCAGCCATCAACAAGCCATATCACAATACGGTCAGTTCGGCCGCGGGACTGGCGATCACCATTTTAGCCGGTCTCTGGCTCATTCCCCGCTTCGGCCTCGCGGGGGCCGGATGGATGGCGAGCGCCTCCTATCTGGTCATCACTCTATACCAGTTTCTGGTGTTCTGCCGGATTTCAGCCCTTCGTCCCGGAGATTTTCTCCCGAAAAAATCCGACTGGCAGTTGTAAAATCCTACCTTTGCACCTGAATATGGAAGACCAGGTCAATAACCCCGTAACCTATACTGAAGAAAACATTGTATCACTCGACTGGAGTGAGCATATCCGGCTGAGGCCGGGTATGTATATCGGCAAACTGGGCGACGGTTCCGCACCCGACGATGGGGTCTATGTGCTGATCAAGGAGATCATTGATAATTCCATCGATGAGTTTGTGATGGGATTCGGACGCACCATCGAGGTGTCGATCAAGGAAAAGCAGGTCAGCATCCGCGATTACGGCCGGGGGATCCCGCTGGGTAAAGTGATCGATTGTGTATCGAAGATCAATACCGGCGCCAAATATGATTCCAGGGTCTTCAAAAAGGCAGTGGGGCTGAACGGGGTCGGGGCAAAGGCAGTGAATGCCCTCTCGTCTTGGTTCCGGATCCAGGTGGTGAGGGAAGGAAAGACAAGGATCAATGAGTTTGCCAGGGGGATGCTGCTGAGGGAGGAACCTGAACGTGCATCGGAGCAGCGGACCGGCACCATTGTCACCTTCATTCCTGACGAAGAGATATTCGGAAACTACAACTTCATTCCGGAATACGTTCAGAAGATGCTCCGGAACTATGTCTTTCTCAATAATCATCTTACCATTGTGTTTAACGGCGAGCGGTTTCATGCCCAGAATGGCCTGCTTGACCTGCTCACCAGTTATATCGAAACTCCCAATCTATATCCCATCATTCATCTGAAAGAGGGCGATTTTGAATGTGCCTTCACACATTGCGAAATGTACGGGGAGGAATACTATTCTTTTGTCAATGGTCAGCATACCACCCAGGGGGGTACCCATCTCACCGCCTTCAGGGAGGCGCTGGTGAAGACAATCCGGGATTTCTATAAAAAGGATTTTGATACGAATGATATCAAAGCATCGTTGGTTGCTGCCCTGAGCATTAAGGTGCAGGACCCGGTCTTTGAATCCCAGACCAAAACCAAACTCGGCTCTATGCATATCGAGCCGGACGGGATGACTATCCGGAATTATATCATGGATATCGTAAAAAAACATCTCGATAATTTTCTCCATATGAATCCGGAAGTGGCAGAATCGCTGCTCAGGAAGATTATGCAGAGCGAGAAGGAGCGGAGGGACCTTGCCAATATCAAGAAAATTGCCCGGGAAAGCGTTAAAAAAGTCAGCCTGCATAATAAAAAACTCCGCGATTGCAGGGTTCACTACAATAACCATGATGAACGCCGGTATGAGTCTACCATCTTCATCACCGAAGGGGATTCCGCCAGCGGATCCATTACCAAAGCGCGGGATGTCAATACGCAGGCCGTTTTCAGCCTGAAGGGAAAACCTTTGAACAGTTTCGGGCTGAGTAAAAGGGTGGTCTATGAAAATGAAGAGTTCAACCTGCTCCAGTCCGCCCTTAATATTGAAGACGGGCTGGAGAGTCTTCGTTACAACCATGTTGTGATCGCAACGGATGCCGATGTGGACGGTATGCACATCAGGCTGCTTCTCCTTACATTTTTTTTGCAGTTTTATCCTGAACTCGTCCGCAACGGGCACCTTTATATACTTCAGACACCACTTTTCCGTGTCCGGAACAAACAGAAAACCTTGTATTGCTACTCGGAGGAGGAGAAAAGGGCAGCGGTCCGGTCGCTGGGTACCAATCCTGAGATTACCCGTTTCAAGGGATTAGGGGAAATATCCCCCGACGAGTTTCGCTTTTTCATTTCCAAAGATATCCGGCTCGACCCGGTTATCCTCAACCGCGAATCATCCGTCCTGGATGTGCTGACATTTTATATGGGCAAAAACACCCCGGAGAGGCAAAACTTTATTATTGAAAACCTGAAAGTTGAGGCTGACGTTGTGGAAGAACCGGCCCTGAATTAACCGTTTTCAATTTTTTTCATCGGCCATATCATGGAAGAAAACTTCATGTTGGTCTGACGCCTGCGGATAAGGTCCTTTAATTCGTAAAGCATATCGCTGTTAACCTCCTGCGCCATCGGGATGACATACTTCTTGGTGTTGTGCAGGGTGTTTCGGATGAATTCCTTATCAAATACATCCGGATGCAGGTCGGTGAGGTTGCTGATCCGGTCGGCACATTTCAACACCTTGGCATTGTGGGAGCCTTCCCTGAGAATTCTCTCGAGAAACCCATCCTTTGACTCATTTGCCCTGCGGGTGACCTCCAGTACCAGGTCTAACACAGCCGGACCGTCGTAGTCAAGTTTGCTGATCTCCTCATGGGAGGTTCCCTTGACATCTTCAAGGAGATCATGGATCACGGAGGCTTTTAGCAAAACCGAATCTACATAATGATAGTCGATCAGGATAGTAAAGGTAGCCATAGCGTGCCTGAACTGGTTTCCGCCGACATATCGCCTAACCCCCCTGAGGGCCGTAGCTTTCTGGACGTAAGGCGCAATTACCAGGCTGATATGAATGTCTTTTTCAAAATTTTCCATATAGAGATTTGAATGATAGTCCCAAATGATCAATAATATCGGATGCGATCAATGCCTCCGCCCCGTGCTTTTCCAGAGCGAGATCCCCGGCCAGTCCGTGGAGATACACCCCTGCACGACAGGCGTTGAAAGGGGTAAAGCCCCGGGCAAGCAATCCGGTTATGATGCCTGTAAGTACATCGCCGCTTCCGGCGGTAGCCATTCCCGGATTGCCGGTGGTATTGAACCAGCAATCTCCCGACGGAGTGGTGATGGCACTATGAGCCCCCTTTAATACCATGTAGCATTGATACTTAACCGAGAAGTCACGTTGGATTTTATTCCGGGTGAAGTCATCGGTGCATTTTCCTGCCAGGCGTTCAAATTCACCCGGATGAGGGGTAAAGATGCATCCTGGTGGTAAAAAACCCAGCCAGGTTTTGTTTTCAGCCAGAATATTGATGGCATCCGCGTCGAATACGATTGGCCGGGGATATTGCTGGATCACCATCTTCACCATGCCCGCCGTTTCGGCGGATGTTCCGGTGCCCGGACCGACGCCGATCGCCTTGTATGGGGCAAGGACGGGTATCGAGCGGATGTATCCGGATGCATCATCAACTGATACCATGGCTTCTGGTACCGCAGTCTGAATGACCGGTACCCCGTCTGAAGGTATTCTGACGGTGACCAGGCCGCTCCCGCTGCGCAGACAGGCACGGGCAGCCAGCACCGCTGCCCCGAATTTTCCGGTGGAACCGCATATCAGCAAGGCATGGCCAAAAGTGCCTTTGTGTGAAAATTTATCGCGTGGTCTGATCAGGGGAAGGATATCTTCCCGGGTGGTCATGTAGTTACTGACATTTGCCGATTCAAGGAATGCCGGGCTGATGCCGATGTCATGGATGATCCAGTTTCCGGTATATATTGCGTTTTCCGGAAAAAAGAAGGCAAGTTTGGGCGGCGCGAACGACAGCGTATAAGCGGCCCGGATCACTGGCGGATTTCCTCGCCGGGGGAGCGGATCATCGCAGAATAATCCCGATGGAATATCGATGGCGATGATGGTACCCGGGCTTTCATTGATATAGCGTATAACCCTTGCGGCCACCCCATCCGCGATCCTTGTCAGGCCACTGCCGAAAATGGCATCGATGATGATGGATCCGCCAGAGTGATCCGGCATCCGAGTGGGCCATTCCGTTTGATTTTCGGAGTAAAGCACCACCCCGGATTGCGGTTGTTCTCTTGTAAGTCTTTGATAGTTGGCCTGGCAGGAAGGTGACATGTGGCCGGTATCGGACAGGCAGTATACACTGACATGAAAACCGTCCCTGGCAAGCATCCGGGCTATAACCAATCCGTCACCTCCGTTGTTTCCCGGGCCTGCATAAACAATCACGGGTCGGCTCGTCTCAAAATGCCCGGAAAGCCATCCGGCACATTTCCCGGCAGCCCTTTCCATCAGGTCAAGGTCGGAAATTGGTTCGTGTTGAATGGTGAAATCATCCGCTTCGCGGACCAGGCTAACAGGTAATATTTTCATAATCAGTTCAACATACCCCAGAATGGTAAAGCTGCCAGTAAACCGAGTATAAGCAGAATGACAAACAGGAAAATGATGGCCGAAATGGCTAATCCGATCAGGGCAAAAGTCCGGCCTGCTTTGATATTATTCAGCGACTGAAGCGTGTAAGCGTCGGGGCTGGAATAATATAATTGCATATCTTTATTCGCCATGACCAGGGCTATAATGCTTAAAACCAATCCGGCAAGGGATAAAAAATGCCACCAGCTCAGCAGGATGGAGGCAATGCCGAGCAACAGTACCGTTCGGGCATTGGGTAGGTTTACGGGTGTATTGACCTTTGGAGGGATCAAGTCTGCCATCGGCAAATTTTCGAAAAGTAAAGGTAAAGAAAAAATCGCATCGGCACTCCTGTAGAAAAAAAATTAATAATAGAGAGGATGGACAAGGAGTTTTCCATTGGAATTGAATTCTATGGCCGGCGATGGTATTTTAATGAAGTTCAGAAGCGTTAGCAGGGTTTTGAGCAGGGGGGAACGTACCGGAATCCGGCTAAAGTCGATATCCGCAGAGAGAAAGAATTTTCGATAAGGATGCTCCGGAAACTGCGGATCGGCGTTGAAGTTGCCGGTGGCGCCGGTCATACCCTCCGCGCCATATCCCACGGCAAGGTTTAACCAACCGGGGAACCGTGATTTTTCCGGCATGAATGATTTAATATTGCAGGATAGCCAGAAGGTCTGACCATTATAATCTTTAACCATTTCGGAGATCAGGTTCGACCCCAGCACCCCGGGCCTGGCGCCGGCGTACCGGGTCTGGTGGAAGGAGTATTTGAGGGTGAAGCGCTGCTCGTGCCACAGCAATTGCTGGGCTACAAACAGCGAAACTCCGGCAGTGTTGGCAGCGAGATCCCCCGGGGAGAACCCCCACTCTTTCGAAAAACCATCCAGAATTTCTATATTGAGCATATAGGCAAAGCCCAGTAATCCTCCGAACCATGCAGCCCGTTTCTTATCCACTCCGGCCCAGCGGTAGGAGTGATAACCGATGCCGGAAATGTACGCCGCCGCGACCGCATGACCACCTTTGTCCATAAGCAGCCACTCATGATTATCATTGAAAAAATGAAAAGCGGATTGGGGATAGTCGCGATACCAGAGGAAATACAAGCCGGTCAGTGACGCAACATGAAGCGCTCCCTGAGTTGCCAGAACAGCTGTAAGACGGCCAGGTCGGATGGATGCATCCGTCGAGCTGTCGGGTTGATACTCTGGTTGCGACACAACGGATACAGCCCCGGCCAGGGTTTGTATGAATATGATCAGAGCGAAAATGCCTGAAAACCTCATGATTTACCTGATGTTGAGCTTGTTCAGCGCTGCCTGGTACCTTTGGGCGTTGCGTTGATGTTCCTGCAAGGTTTTCGCGAAACTATGATATCCTGATTGATCTTCACTGGCGCAGAAATAGAGGTATTGATGTGCAGAGGCATTGAGGACTGCATCGATGGAGGCGACGGAAGGGAGGCATATTGGCCCGGGCGGAAGCCCCGGTTGCCGGTAAGTATTATATGGTGATGGGATCTCCAGATGCCTTTTGAGTACCCGCCGGATCGAAAAGTCCTGCCAGGCGAATACCACGGTCGGATCAGCCTGGAGAGGCATCTTTCTGGACAAGCGATTCAGATATACTCCGGCGATGACCGGTTTTTCATCATTTTGGTTGGTCTCTTTTTCCACAATGGAGGCCAGGATGATCACTTCCGGAACCGAGAGGCCCCGTTGACCAGCTTTTCCGATACGTTCTTCCTTCCAGAACAACGATGATTCATATTTCATTTTGGAAAGCCATTTTTCGGGCGAAATGTTCCAATAAAAATCGTAGGTTTCGGGGATGATGATGGAGAACAGATGAAGTGGTGATATTTGAAAGCGCTGCAGCAGAAACGGGTCGGAAAAGGCACGGATCCATGCGGTACTGTCCGGTTCCAGCTTTCGTGCAAGTTTTCCGGCCAGCTCGGCAGGAGTCCGCACGAGGGGCACCGTCATTCGCAATGGTTCCTGGGCTCCAGACCGTAACAGGCTGACCAGTTCAATGTTGGTCATCCCGTCCTGCAAACGGTACCGTCCGGGTAAAATCCGGCGAGTTAATCCTTTACGATGAGCAAGCCATTGAAAATCATCTTGAGCTCCCGGGACAAGGTACCTGTT
>CAYLVY010000039.1:0-16765 GCA_964387205.1 uncultured Draconibacterium sp. | reverse complement strand
GTTTAATGAATCGGATAATTGCGGAAGGGCAGCGCCTGTCGTAATATAGAGGTAAGCTCCGTTTGGCCCTTTGTGGCTGATAATGGTCATCCGGCTTCTGATGTAATAAGAGGCAGCGGCCATCACGATCAGGATCATGACAGACCCGATCAGCATGTAAGGCATGCACGCCATTTCCGGATATTTTTTCCGCAACGGGTTCAGGTTTCGGATAAACTCATTCATCACTTCGGATAAGTTGAAAAATCCATTCATCCTGCCAGGATTTTCCTTCGAAAAACCAATCCTTGCGAACGCCGGTTTTTATGAAATGATTTTTAACGAACAAATGTATGCTTGCCGTATTTTGCTCCGGAATAGTGCAATAGAGCTGATGCAGTGTCAACACATTAAAGGCATAGCGAACCAGCATTTCGAGGGCAGACTGGGCAAAACCCTTTGCCCTGTATGGATGCAGGATCAGGATCCCAACGCCTGCACGCCGGTGGATCAGGTCGATGTCGAAAAGATCAGTAGCCCCAACTACCACCGGGCGCTGCTTCTCTTCCGCCCACTCAATCATCAGCCTGAGTTGGCGGTTGGCATGAATGTCGTTCGGCGCATTCAGTACATACTGTTCCAACTGGAAACGGGAGTATGGTGCCAGTGTATTGCTGACTCTCCAGGCTGCCGGGTCATTTTCCATTTCAAGGAGAACATCCACATCCCCGGGTTCAACGGCTCTTAACCTGATTTCTGCATCTCTGAACATCTTCTGATCATATTTTGGAAACTTTCGCACTTTTCCAGTACCCGTCAAACACTTCCGTGGCTTCACCCGACAGCCAGACGTCGGTAAAAAGGTCTCCGTCCCTGCGAAATTCTACCTCCAGGATACCGCCCGGTGTATTGATCCTGTATATGCCTTCGGTTAATCCTTTCTGCCATGCATCAGCCAGTGCAGATGCCGTGACCCCGGTGCCGCAGGAAAGTGTTTCATCTTCCACACCTCGTTCGTAAGTGCGTACCAATAAACCATCCGGAATGTGTTTTACAAAATTAATGTTGCAACCGCCGGGACCAAAACGGGGTTCGTTTCGGAGTAACCGTCCTTCCCTGACAACATCGGTGTTTTCCGGATCGGTACGGAATGTGACAAAATGCGGTGAACCCGAATCGAGTAAAAAACCATCCGGGAAGGTCTTGCCTGTCCGGATATTTTTCATCTTCAGCCTGATATGGTATCTGGGCGGGTTGGCTGTTGTGACGACCGCATTATGAGGCCCGTCAATGGCGCTGAAGAGCGTTTCTTTTCCTGTTATTCCCAGCCGGTGGGCAAAAGCTGTGATGCACCGTCCCCCGTTTCCGCACATGGTGCTTTCCTTGCCATCGGAATTATAATATTGCATGTGAAAACTGAAACCCGGAGTGTCAGACAGCAGCATCAAACCATCGGCACCTATTCCGAAACGACGGTGGCACATTTCCGATATTTCATCCGCACAAGGCGACCAGCCCAGGTTGCGGTTGTCGATCAGGATGAAATCATTGCCGGTGCCGTGGTATTTGAAAAATCGTATCATGGGAACACAGTGAGAATGCAAATCTAAGGAAAAGGAATAAATTTCTTACTTTTGGCCAAATTCCAAACGGGATATTGTGCGAAAATTGTTTCTGTTCGTGTTTCTGTTTATCCTTTCAGGGATTTCAGCACAGGTTATAACCGATCCGGAGGCGGTTGATACCATTTGTCCGCAGCAGGATTTTTTTGATCTTTTCAGAAAGAAAAAACCAAAGGCCCCGCAAATCCCGCTACGAAATTTGCATGCCATCGTTCTTCCTCTCATTGGTTCCACTCCCTCCACAGGATTGCAGTTTGGTGCAGGGTCAACAATGACCTGGAAACTTGGAAAGGCCCCCGAAACCAAATTTTCGGCAGGCACCGTCCAGGCTCTTTGGACTACTGAGAAACAACTGATTTCCTACATCCGTTCCACCATGTTTTTTAACCGGAATAAAACCCTGCTGCAAACCGAATGGCGATGGTATTTATTCCGTTTACC
This sequence comes from uncultured Draconibacterium sp., assembly GCA_964387205.1. GTDB lineage: Bacteria > Bacteroidota > Bacteroidia > Bacteroidales > FEN-979 > CAIVAT01. Next base: position 14,723 of record CAYLVY010000039.1, on the reverse strand, counting down.
TGCCTACGGATTGGGAACATCGGCCGAGACCTGCATCCCCGAACTGCCCGGGCAGGCGGTTGTGCCCGCCGGCCAGGGGGTGTCGGAATGGCGCTTTCCCATGCAGTACGACTGGCTTAAACTGCACCAGGTGCTTTACCGAGAAGTAGTGCCGTTTATTTATGCAGGCCTCGGTTACCATTTCGATTATTATTATCAGATCAGGGATGAATTGCTCGATGCCGAAGAGCCTGCATCGATGCAAACACCGCATTTTGTCTATTCCAGGCTGCACGGATTTAATCCTAAGGAATATAAGACTTCAGGGGTCAGTATGAACCTGGTTTATGATACCCGGGATAATATTGTCAATGCCTACTCAGGGATATATGTCAACCTCAATTTTCGGCTCAACATGAAAGCGTTGGGCAGTCACCGGAACGGCTCAACCCTTTGGACTGAATTCAGGGCATTTAAAAGTCTGGGAAAGATATATCCCAGACATATCCTGGCCCTGTGGCTTTATGGTTCTTTTAAAACCAGCGGAGAGATTCCGTACCTCCATCTGATGTCCACCGGATTTGATTACATGAATTCATCAGGCAGGGGATATCCTGAGGGGAGATGGAGAGGTGAAGACCTTGTATACGGTGAATTGGAATATCGTTTCCCGATCTCTCCCTGTACCGGTATTCTGGGCGGGGTGGTTTTTGCTAATGTGACCAGCGCCTCCAACAGGGATATGGGAATTCCCATCCTGGGATACCTGATGCCCGGGGCGGGTATTGGCCTCAGGATCATGGTGGGGAAACATGACCGGACAAATTTGAGCGTGGATTTAGGCTTTGGGGAGTATAACAGGGGCCTGTACCTGCAGGCTGCAGAAGTTTTTTAAATGCACCCGGAATGACAAACGACGAAAGGGAGAACCTTCACCCCGCACTAAACGGAGATCCTCTTCTGTATCAGGTGTTATCCTCGCTGGGTATCACTTTTGATTATTATGCCCACCCGCCGGCTCCGACCATCGAGGATGCCATAAAATATTGGAAAGATATTGACGCAATCCACTGTAAGAATCTCTTCTTCCGCAACCATAAGGGCAACCGGCATTACCTCGTTATCCTTGATCATCGCTGCCTGCTCGGTATTCATGATCTCGAGCGACGGTTGAAACAGGGGAAACTTACCTTTGCCTCTGCCGAACGAATGAAACGTTTCCTCGGGGTTGCTCCCGGATCGGTCACCCCTTTCGGTTTAATCCATGATTTTTCGCATCATGTCCATCTGTTTCTGGATCAAAACCTCTTGAAATCGGAGCGCATCAGTTTCCACCCGTGTGCCAATACCGCCTCCCTGGTTGTTGCATGGCAGGACTTTATAAAATTTCTGAATTCTACGGGCAATACTTACGAATTTCTCGAATTATACGGGTAACGACCATGTGTTTTTCCACGACCAGCCCGCCCTTTTATCGGGATTTTCCCCCCTCCTGTCGATATTTTATATACAAGACTTTGAATCTGTACTAAATTCGCTCATCGTTCAACACTAAAATCAAGCGACGTATGGAAACCAGCGATAACTAGCCGGAAAAGCGCCAGCAAAATAAGAAGTTCATTCTCGGCGCTGTTGTCATTTTTGCAGGATTGCTGCTGCTTCTTGCCAACCTTGGAATCGTTACCCATGAATTTAAGAGGATAATCTTCTCCTGGCAGATGATCCTGATCGGGATCGGAGTAATAAGCCTTTTCAGCAGTGAAAGCCGGATACCCGGTACGATCCTTATCGTGATCGGCGGTGTTTTTCTTCTCCCGCGCGTTTTCGATCTGCCATTCAATGTCTGGCACCTTTTCTGGCCCATGATCCTGATCGGTCTTGGCATCCTGATCCTTACCAAGAGGATCCCTCATCCGGGAAAGCCATACCGGCGTACCCTGCCCGGCCAGCAATATACCGACGACGGATTCATTCACGAAGATCATATCTTCAGTGGCGGTAAACAGAGAATCAGCCATCAGGTGTTCAAGGGAGGAAGTATCAACTGCATTTTCGGAGGTACCGAAGTGGACCTGACACAGGCCAGCCTGGCGGAAGGGGTGAACGAACTGGAAGTGACCGCGGTGTTTGGCGGGGTAACGCTCATAGTACCGGCCGATTGGAAAATTCAGTTGAAAACAACTTCGATCCTGGGGGGATTTGCTGATAAGCGTGCCTATGTCAAAGAAAACACCGATCCTAACCGGATGCTGGTCATTAAGGGCAGCACCATATTCGGCGGTGGCGAGATTAAAAGTTATTGAAAACCTAAAGGAAGACCATGCACCATCCGGTTTTTCTGAACAGAAATACAACCTTTGTCTATTTCGGCTTATGGACCCTGCTGGCGGGAGTCCATTTCGCCGTTTATTACTACATTTACAGGTTCCCGGTTGAAATATCGGTGGTCGACAGCCTGGTTTACAATTCGTTGTTCTGCCTGATAGGCCTTGGGATGTGGTTTATAATCCGCTACACCATGCCCGACAGGAACAACGTATGGAATGTGGTACTCAGCCACCTGGCTTTTCTTACCTTGACACTTGCGGTATGGAATGGATTGGCATTTACGCTGTTGTCATTACTTTTCGGCTCTAATAAGGTGTACAGCGATATGCTTTCGGTTTCCCTGCCAAACCGTGCCTTTATCGGGGTAATCTTTTACGTTTTGATAGGTGCGGCTTATTATCTTTACATTTATAACCGGAATATCGAGGAGAAAATAAAGGTAGAATCAAGGCTCAGGGAGGTGCTGAAGGAGACCGAACTCAATATGCTTAAATCACAGATCAATCCTCATTTTCTGTTCAACAGCCTGAATTCCATCAGCTCCCTCACAATCACCAACCCGGAAAAAGCAAGGGAGATGGTGATCAAACTCAGCGAATTCCTGCGTTACTCCGTATCGAGCAATACCAATAGTTTTACAACCCTTGAACAGGAGCTTTCCAACATACGGAGATATCTTGACATTGAGAAGGTAAGATTTGGTGAGAAACTTCAATTCGGATTTGCCCTCAGCGAAGAGTGTATGAAGCGAAAAGTACCCGCCATGCTTCTTCAGCCCCTCTTTGAGAATGCAATCAAGCATGGTGTTTATGAGAGCACCGAACAAGTGAGGATCGATATGGATTGTGACTGCCGGGGCGAATACCTCGAAATCGTTATTGTGAATGATTTTGATCCCACGGCACGCCCGCGAAAGGGATCCGGCATCGGCCTGAACAACATCCGTGAGCGGCTGCGTCTTCTGTATAAAAATGATAAACTATTGCAAACCAACGTGGAAGGAACAAGATTTACTGTTTTTCTGACACTACCCTCCCTGGAAGCATCCTGACCATAACCAACACCATCATTCACCAATAAAAATATCCACTCATGCCTCTTAGAACCTTAATTATTGATGATGAACAACCTGCGAGGGAGGTGATCCGACATTATCTGAAAGATTTCAGTGAAATAGAGATCCTCGGAGAACTATCCGACGGGTTCAGCGGCCTGAAAGCCATTCAGGAAATGAATCCAGACCTGGTTTTTCTCGATGTGCAGATGCCGAAATTAACCGGGCTGGAGTTGCTGGAATTGCTGGAACAACCTCCCCTGATCATTTTCAGCACGGCATATGATCAGTATGCCATTAAAGCATTTGAAATGAGTGCTGTCGATTATCTCCTGAAGCCATACTCCGCCGAACGCTTCAGTCAGGCGGTATCAAAGGCCATCACTATGTTTGGAGCCGTAAACCCAGGAATGGCGCCAGCCCGCGCCCTGGTTAAATCGTTGGAGGAAAACCCGGAGTTCCTGCTTCGGATTGCCGTAAAATCAAGGCACAAAGTAAGCGTCATCCCCATTGATGAAATCATCTTTCTGGAAGCCGAAGGGGATTATGTGATGATCCATTCCAAAGATGGGCGGCATCTGAAGGAGAAAACGATGAAATATTTCGAAACCCATCTCGATCCGGCCCAGTTTATCAGGATACACAGGTCTTACATCGTGAATGCCAGATTCATCGACCGGATCGAATATTACGATAAGGAAAATTACGTGGTTATTACCAAAGCGGGCAATAAACTGAAAGCAAGTTCCTCAGGTCACAAACTCCTGAAGCAGGCGTTGAACATGTAGCCTGCAGATCAGGCCATTTTGGTCACCAGGTCGGCGAGACGGCAGGAATAACCGTACTCGTTGTCGTACCAGGCCACTACTTTCACAAAGTTACCACCGATCACCTTGGTAAGCCCCGAATCGTAAATAGAGGAGTGGGTATTTCCAACGATGTCGCAACTGACGAGTGGTTCGTCCAGATACATCAGGATCCCTTTCATGGGCCCGTTGGCGGCAGCCTTCATGGCAGCGTGAATTTCGTCCTTTGTCACTTCGCGGCTGAGTTCGCAGGTGAGGTCAACCAGTGATCCATCCGGGGTCGGGACGCGTACGGCGAATCCGTCCATTTTCCCGTCCAGTTCCGGGACAACCAGCCCTATCGCTTTGGCGGCACCGGTTTTGGTAGGAATGATGCTTACTGCTGCAGCGCGGGCACGACGTAGGTCCTTGTGGGGCGCATCCAGAATGATCTGGTCGTTGGCATAACTGTGGATGGTATTCATCAGGCCGTTTACCACACCAAAATTATCGTGGAGGACTTTGGCAATGGGGGCGAGGCAGTTGGTGGTACAGGAGGCGTTGGAAACCAGTTTCATGTCAGGAGTAATGGTACCGTCATTCACACCCAAAACGATGGTAGCATCCACATCTTCTTTGTTATCAGCAGGAACTGACAGAACAACCTTTCTGGCGCCGGCAGTCAGATGCTTTGTCATTTTTTCGCGGGTGCGGAAAATTCCGGTACATTCGACAACGATCTCCACGCCCAGGCTACCCCAGGGAAGGTTGGCGGGATCTTTTTCAGCCATCACTTTCATGCGGTTCCCGTTGATAACCAGGAAATCACCGTCAACGGCCACTTCGCCATTGAATCTGCCATGAACGGAATCATATTTAAACAGGTGGGCCAGGGTCTTGGCATCGGTAAGGTCATTGATGGCCACTACTTCCACATTGGGTTTATTCAGTAAGGCACGATAGGTAAGACGACCAATGCGGCCGAAACCGTTTATTCCAACTTTGATTTTTCCCATAATCTGAATTTTAATTGAATGTTAATAAATACTTTATAAAAATTTTGGTATCCTGTTGATTGGTGCTGCAAAGTTACACTTTTCACCGTAAAGGAGGATGAAATTCACACTTATCGGAAATGCAAATAAAAAAAAGGTATATTTATCGAAAAAAAAGCAGGATGAACAGAGTCTTTGTTGTTTCTGACGGCACGGGACGTACTGCCGACCAGGCGCTCAGGGCGGCGTTGACCCAGTTTCCGAAACCTCACCCCGAGATCGTACTTCGCGCATCTGTTCAGGATATGTCGCAGGTGGAATCAGTGATCCTGGAAGCGGCGATGGAGCATTCCTTCATTGTTCATACCCTGGTTTCGGAACACTTGCGGGAAGAGATGGCACGCCTCAGCAGGATCCATAATGTTACCTCGATCGACCTGATCGGGCCGATGTTGTCGAGGCTGGCGGTCTTTTTCGACAACTCCCCGGTAGGGGTACCGGGTTTGTTCCATACCCTCAACCGCGAGTATTTTAAACGCATTGATGCCATGCAGTTTGCCATCAACCATGATGATGGACAGCGTGATTATGAGTACTCCAAAGCAGAAATTGTCCTCGTAGGAGTATCGAGGACATTTAAAACGCCACTGAGCATGTCCCTCGCTTTCAAAGGCTGGTTTGTCGCCCATTATCCGATTGTGCTGGACATTGAGTTGCCTGAATCACTGTTTGACCTTCCGCATGGTAATATCATCGCGTTGATGACACAGCCCTATGAACTGTCCGGACTCAGGGAGGCCCGTCAGCATTATCTCGGAGGTGCCGCAGGACAATATTCATCGGTCGATTTTGTCAGAAAAGAACTCAGTTACGCCCAGAATCTCTTTGTCAGGTTCGGATGGCCTGTTATCCATGTAACCAACAAACCTATTGAGGAAATTGCAGCCGAAATATTGAAATTAAAGAGGGATATGGATCCTGAGGGTTTTGCAAAGAAAAAAAACGGTAATCAGGGAGGTTGAGCCCCTGATAAATGATTTAACCCTATTTTTGCAATTTCTACTTTTTTCTATTTTTAATTTAATGGCTAAAACAAAATACATCTTTGTCACCGGCGGTGTGACCTCCTCACTCGGCAAAGGGATCATTTCATCCTCTATTGCCAAACTGCTTGTTGCCCGTGGATTCACGGTCAATATCCAGAAACTGGACCCCTATATCAACATCGATCCCGGAACCCTGAATCCTTATGAGCATGGGGAATGTTTCGTAACCGACGACGGTGCCGAGACCGACCTTGACCTTGGACATTATGAGCGCTTCTCCAATGTACCCACCTCTCAGGCCAACAACGTGACTACCGGGGTTGTATATCAATCGGTAATCAATAAGGAGCGGAAAGGGGAGTATCTCGGTGAAACGGTTCAGGTCATCCCGCATATTACCGACGAGATCAAGTACAGGATCAAGATGCTTGCCAAAAAAGGGGACTATGATTTCATCATAACGGAAATTGGCGGGACAGTGGGTGATATCGAATCCCTCCCCTTTATTGAAGCCGTTCGTCAGCTTCGCTGGGAACTTGGCCGCGACTGTGCGGTGGTACACCTCACCCTGGTGCCTTTCCTGGCTGCAGCCGGAGAACTCAAGACAAAACCGACGCAGCATTCGGTGAAAACCCTACTGGAGAGCGGGGTTCAACCAGATATTATCATCTGCCGGACAGAGAAGCACCTTTCGGAAAATATCCGCACCAAGATTGCCCTGTTCTGTAACGTCAGCCCCACCAGTGTGATCGAATGCATAGATGCGGAATCGATTTATGACGTACCGGTGTTGATGCGACAGGAGAATCTCGACCAGGAGATACTTAAACTGGTCAATATGCCCTGCGACCGTGAACCTGATCTGGAGGACTGGAAGAAGTTCCTGTATGCACTGAAGAATCCGGCCGGTGAAGTGGAGGTAGGATTGGTCGGAAAATATGTGGAGCTGAAAGATGCCTACAAATCGATCAATGAATCGTTTATTCATGCAGGAACCGTCAACGGGGTGAAGGTCCGTGTGCGCAGTATCCATTCGGAATTCGTGGATGAGGACACAGTGGCCGGGAAACTTGCCGGTCTCAGCGGCATTCTGGTCGCCCCCGGTTTTGGGGAACGTGGTATCGAGGGCAAGATTATCTCGATCCGTCATGCCCGTGAAAGGAGTATCCCTTTTTTCGGCATTTGCTTAGGAATGCAATGTGCCGTTATTGAATTTGGGCGCAATGTGCTGGGGTTAACGGGTGCACATTCAACCGAGTTTAACCGCAGTACGGCCCATCCGGTGATCGACATCATGGAGATGCAGAAGAAAATTGCAGGACTGGGCGGAACGATGCGCCTGGGAGCCTATCCCTGCAAACTGCTGCCGGATTCCAACGTGATGAAGATCTATGGTCAGGAACTTATCCATGAACGGCACCGTCATCGCTATGAGTTCAATAATGACTACCTTGAGAAATATACTGCTGCAGGTATGATTCCGACGGGAATGAATGAGAAGGACAATCTGGTCGAGATCATGGAACTTCGGGGCCATCCATGGTTCATCGGGGTTCAGTTTCATCCTGAGTACCGCAGTACCGTTGCTAAACCTCACCCGTTATTCGTCAGTTTTGTAAAAGCCGCCATGGAATTCCATAGCAGATAACAAGTATTTCGTACCTTTGCAGCCGTTTTCTCCCCTTTATTTACCTGATTGATTATGAATAAGAATACAATTATTGGCGTACTCCTGATGTTTGCGATTTTCATCGGTTACACCTGGTTGGTAACCCCTTCGCAGGAGGAGCTGATGGAACATAAAAGAAAATCCGATTCCGCTTACCTGGCTACTCAGACGAAAAGAGAGGCTGATATTAAAGCGGTTGCACGGCACAGGGCCCTGGCCATGGCTCGTGAAAAAGAGAAACTTCTTGCAGCTGGCGGGAAAATAGATTCCGTAACCCTTCTCCGGCTTTCTATGAAGGATGAACTCGGTACTTTCGCCATGGCTGCAGTCGGAAAGGATACCTCCTATCAGTTGGAGAGCGACCTGCTGAAGATCAGCATTCAGTCCCATGGAGGTAAGATCGGCAAGGTGGAGTTGAAAGATTATCTGACATGGGATAAGAAAGCACTCATTCTGCAAGGGCTGGATTCGCTTCGATTCGGTTTCTCTTTCTTTTCCAATAACCGCGTGATCAATACCTCGAGGCTCTATTTTACCCCATGGTGGCCGGATGGGGAAAGCAAGACCAAAGTGTCCGGAACAGACTCGCTGAGGTTCGGAATGCGGGCCTTTGTCGCCGCCAGTGATTCTACCTATGACCCTACCCGGTACATTGAATTTATTTACACCATCCGGGGCAATGATTATATGCTGGGCTACCGGTTGAATATGGTCAACCTTGAAGGCATTGTGGACCCGTCCACCAAGTTCCTTGTAATGAACTGGTCTACCAACCTCAGGCGATTGGAGAAAAGCCTTAATCAGGAGAGGATGAACACCACCCTGTATTATAAATTTGTCGATGATGAAGTGGATTACCTCTCGGAATCAAAGGACGAGGAAAAATACCTGAAAAATGAACGGGTGAAGTGGATGTCATTTAAACAACAGTTTTTTAGTTCTACTGTCATTGCCAGCCAGTTTTTGACCGATCCCAAAATCAAACAAGTTACCCTTCCCGGTGGGCAAAACTATCTGAAAACCATGGAGATGGAAGCGGGTGTGCCCTATGAAACCACTCAGAATAATCCTGTTGAACTTTCTTTTTATTTTGGCCCGAACAGGTATTACGGGCTTAAGGCGTATAAACAGGACCTTGAAAAACAAATCCCGCTGGGCTGGGGATTTTTCCTGCTCGCCTGGATCAATATATATGCCGTCATTCCTGTGTTCACATTCTTCGGCAACATGGGTTGGAATTATGGGATCATTATCCTGATCCTTACTATACTGCTCAAGATCGTTCTCTTTCCGATCGCTTTCAAAACCTACAAGTCATCGGCAAAGATGCGCGTCCTCAAGCCCGATGTGGATGAACTCGCCAAGAAATTCCCCAAACAGGAGGATGCCATGAAGAAGCAGGCCGCAACGATGGAACTTTATAAAAAGGCCGGCGTGAACCCGATGGCCGGTTGCGTGCCGCTGTTGCTTCAGATGCCGATTCTGATCGCCATGTTTCGGTTCTTTCCATCATCGATCGAACTTCGTCAGCAGGCTTTCCTCTGGGCCGACGATCTCTCTTCCTATGATGCCATATGGACATTTCCAGGAGGTTTTTCTATTCCGTTCTATGGGGCCCATGTCAGCCTTTTTGCACTGCTGATGACCATCTCCAGCATATTTTACACAAAACTTAATGACCAGATGATGGGTTCGCAACAGGGACAAATCCCGGGGATGAAAACCATGATGTACCTCATGCCGGTCATGTTTCTTTTTTGGTTCAATGATTTCAGTTCCGGACTGAGTTATTATTATCTGCTGGCCAACCTGCTTACATTTGCCCAGATATTCATCATCCGTGCCACAATCGATGAGAAAAAACTGCACGCCCAGATTGAAGCCAATAAAAAGAAACCTGTCAGGAAATCAGGTTTTCAGAAGCGTCTGGAAGACATGGCGAAACAGCGCGGATATCCTGTAAAGAAATAGTGTTTCAGGGTAATTCCGAAAGATAACTTAGAAAAAGGGCCATTCCTTCTCTTTTAGCCTGATCCAACTCATAGGAAATATCATTCTCCAGGTAGGCCAGGCAATCGCCGCATTCAGGTAAGCGTGCCCGGAAATAATCCAAAGCCTCGGCTTTATGTTTAAGCCCAAACTCGAGATCTTTGTTTAATGCACGGATGGAAGTTTCCGGTAACTGCTTTCGTGTAACCCAAACGGCAAAGACAAAGGGGAGCCCGGTGAACCTGTACCATTCCTCTGCCAGGTCGTACACATAAGGGTACTGGTCGCGCATCCGGAAGGTCTTGTCCCCGATGGCCACCAGCGATGGATGCTGCTCCTGCCGAACCGAAAGGTCGGTCTGAAGATTGTACCATTGCGGATTTATCTGCCAGTAGTGCTTCGCCAGTATCCTGACCAGCCGCACCGAGGTGCGCGAATCGTAGTCGAGGTGGACGCTCCGGATCTCCCGGAGAGGTACCCTGGACAACAGCAATACGGTCCTGACCTTTTCTTTCGCACCGATGCAGTATGGAGAAACGATACGGTGGCCGGGGATATCAGGGAGTGCCCCGACAGGGACTAAAGCAATATCGGCCTCTCCGTTTTGCAACTTACGGGCGCAGACGGAGGGGACATCCAATTCCAGCCGGAAATCACCTGCCTGACCAGATTTTTTTAAACCATAAACAAAAGGGAAGGTATTCAGGTAGGAGACTGCTGATATTTTTAACATAACCGTGGTGATTTGAGCGCCGGCACTCCTGAAACGGCATACTCCTGCAACTTCTGGTGGAGTGCCAGCACCTGCGGGATAACCAGTATGGAGCCATCGTTCCGGATGACGAAGTCGGAGAGGGCCGCCTTCTTTTCTTCAGGGAACTGATGTTTCATTCTTTGGCGAATCATTTCCGGATCAGTTTTATCCCGAAGGTTGACCCGGCTGATGGCAATTTCTGAAGGACAGGCTACATGGATGATCACATGAAACAACCCGGCTAATCCGGATTCATGAATAACAGCCGCTTCCTGAATTACGTACGGTTCGCTCCGGGATAGTGTCCATAAGCGGAAATCCTCCACTACCAGCGGGTGAAGGATTCGGCTGAGTTTCCGGAGCGAGCCCGCATCCCGGAAGGCCAGCGTTGCCAGTTCAGCGTTATCGATTTGTCCGTCCGTTTTTAGAATGGTACTGCCGAATTCGCGGACGATCATTGTAATAACCTCAGGGTTTGCCAAGTGCTTTTTTGATGCTGAATCGGTATGAAAGACGGGAATGTTTAAAATCCTGAAGATTTCCGCGACAGTGCTCTTGCCACTACCGATATTTCCGGTCAGTCCTACGATTAACATTATGGATGCTGCTGAATGGGAAGGGTACTGTTCTCCTCGTCAACCGCCACGGAATCATGCACTGGCAGGGTACTGTCGGCGCCTGATACAGGTTCAGAGACGGATTCAGGAGAAGGAATCACGGGGCCGGGTGGTTCGGGCTCCTTTTCAAATACAAAGAAGAGGGTATCCGGCGTCACATAGAAAAGTTCATTCGGAAAATTGCTCTGGCTGATAATTTCCCTTCCGATATGGGCAGTGGGGAGAAATCCCCTGTAAACCTCTCCGGATGGATTGATCCTCAAATGTTTCAGAGATAAATCGAAGGAACGTTCCTGGACGGTCAGAAAATGTTCCGAAAAGAGGTCAAAACCCTGGAGTTTGATTCTCAACACCAGGGTGGAATCTGATTTGGCCTTAAGCATGTAGGGATCAGGCACCTCTTTGAAATGGATCCTGAAAGGGACGGCATAATAGTAATCTTTGGACAGTTTTACCAACAGCCATAAAAGAAAAGACAGGGCAAGGCAGATCAGGAATATCGAGATCTGAACCCTGAATTTTGCGCTGCGGGGGCGACGTGCCTGGCCGATGAATTCAAAAAGGTCAGATTTCACCGGATGGAGGTCTGTTTACTTCGTTTCGATGGTTTGGCTGTTGTCCATGGCAATAGCCGATTTCTCCATTTTTAACCGGACGCCATTTTCAACCTCAAGGGTAACGGTAGTATCCTGGATCTCCGCAATCCGGCCATGAATGCCCCCAATGGTGATGACTTTCTGCCCCCGGGTCAGGTTTTCCTTAAACTTTTTCTGATCCTTCGATTTTTTCATCTGGGGACGGATGAAAAAGAAATAGAAAACAACGATGATCAATAACAACGGGAGAAGCGACTGCCATCCCTGGCCCTGTCCGCCTTGTCCTTGCGGAGCAAAAAGCAAGATGTTCAATAAATGATTCGTCATGCGAATAAAAATTATTTAATTGGTTTATAATTGCTGATTAATCTTCTGAAGCGGCATTGACCACATGGGCTTTGATCCGGAGAACTTCGGTATTGGGTTGGGTATTGGCTACCACCACAATGCTTTTAGTCTGGTGGCCCCTTCGACCCTGGCTATTGAAACTGACTTTGATAGAACCTTTGTTTCCCGATCTGATGGGAATTTTTGAGTAGGAGGGTACGGCGCATCCACAGGAGGTTGTAACATCGGCCAGGATAAGGTCGGCTTTCCCGGTATTGGTAAATGAAAATTCATAGGAGACAGTCTCTCCTTCGAGGATGCGACCGAAATCATGTTCCATTTTTTCAAATGTGAGGATGGGAAGGCTCTCAGCGGATGCCTTGCCACTGGCTGAATTGGGATTAAAGACAACATCGGCCGGTAATTTTGCTTCCCCGTTCCCGCCATCGGAATTGCACCCTGCCATGAACAGAAAGGCAGGTATGATCAGAAGAATCGTCCACTTTTTTACACCCATCGCACAATCATTAAAAGTGATGCAAAGGTATGAAAAATTCGACTATTTTTATGCCGTGCGTATCTACCTTTTGGGATATATGGCAGCCGGAAAGTCACGGCTCGGGGAAAAGCTGGCCGAACTGGCTGGCATGGCGTTTACCGATATTGACACTATATTTGAACAAACATACCGGATCACCATCCCCGATTTTTTTAAGAAGTATGATGAGAGGGCTTTTCGGATTATCGAGCAAAAGCTGTTGCTGGATACTGAAAATCTGAAGGATACAGTAATTGCAACGGGAGGGGGGACGCCTTGTTTTTTTGATAATATGACTTTTATCCGTAGCTCCGGTTTGTCGGTCTATATCTGCTGGAGCGTTTCTGAGCTGGCAAAGAGGTTAGTCAAGAACACGCGAAACCGGCCGGTACTCGGGAATATGTCACCTGAGATGCTCGGGGAGAGGATCCGTCAGCATCTGGCAGAGAGGGAACCATTTTACCGGAAGGCCGATCTGATCGTTCATCCCTCAGGAAAGTCGCAGGATGAGTGCGCCGGGGAGATACTTGCGGCTGTAAATAGCCTGCAGCTAAAAACTCCCTTATGACCTTTTTTTTAGCAGTGCCACGTTCTCCACATGCTGGGTATGAGGAAACATGTCAACTGGCTGACATTTTTCCAGACTGTATAACCCGGAGAGGAGTTGAATATCCCGTGCCTGGGTGGCAGGATTACAACTGACGTATACTATTTTGGAAGGGGCACATTCCATGATGCTCCGTATGACCTTTTCATGCATTCCGTTCCTGGGCGGATCGGTGATGATGATATCCGGGAGACCTTCACTTCGGACGAAATCAGGGGTCATCCATTTTTCCGCTTCCCCGGTAAAAAAAGTGATGTTGTGCAGATTGTTCAGCATGGCGTTCATCCGGGCGTCCTCCACCGCCATAGTCACCGATTCAATCCCGGTGACATGGCCGGTATACCTGGAAATATAACAGGCAATAGATCCGGTTCCGGTATAGAGGTCATACACATGCTCAGAACCTGTCAAGTCTGCAAAACCAGCAGTTATGCGGTACAGGGAATCGGCCTGTGTCGTATTGGTCTGGAAGAAGGAGAGGGGGCCTATCCTGAAATGGATCGGATCATCTTTTGGATGAAATGCAGGAATTGACTCGTGGATATAGGGCGCCCCATGACATAATACCAGCGGCAGATCGTATATCGTGTCGTTCTTCTTATGATTTATAACAGACCAGAGGGAAGTGATCTGCGGGAATGAACTTTTCAGATAATCGAGCAACAACTGGTTCGCCGGATCCTCTTCCCTGAATACCATGATCACCATCAGGTCCCCGTTTTCTGTTGTACGGATGATCAGATTCCTGAGCAGGCCCTGCCAGTTCCTGACATCATAGAACGGTATTCCCCCGGCCATCGCAAAATCCCTTACTCCGTTGCGGATAGTATTTGATGGCTCCTTCTGATGAAAGCACTCCTTTATGTCCACGACTTTGTCGAAAAACTGGGGGACATGAAATCCCAATGCTTCGCGGGGTAAAGGATCTCCGGCGGCAGATAGTTCTTCCTCAGTTCTCCATCGGTAGACCGAAAAGGTAAAATCGAGTTTGTTACGATAGTAAGTCGTATCAGGTGAAGCCAGAATGGGAAAGATGGCGGGGTTTTCGATTTTTCCTATCCTGGTCAGATTTTCCGAAACCTGTTTTTGTTTAAAAAACAGTTGTGTGCTATAATCCATATGCTGCCACCGGCATCCGCCGCAGGTTCCGAAATGCGTACAATGGGGAGTGACCCGGTGGGGCGAAGGGGTAGACAATCTGACAATTTTTCCTTCAAGGTATCTTCGTTTCTTTTTTGTAATCTGAATATCAGCAATATCCCCGGGAACGCCGAAAGGAACAAAGACCACCTGCTGGCCTGATCTGCCGACAGCCATCCCCTCGGCCCCGGCATCCACGATCGGAATATTTTCGAGAATCATGATCTTTTCCGTTTCTAAGTGCTTAAATAGTTGGATAACACGTTGAAAAGATCGTCTTTTCTGAAAGGTTTCGAGAG
>CAYLVY010000038.1:0-29948 GCA_964387205.1 uncultured Draconibacterium sp. | reverse complement strand
GTCAATGGCAGGCTGGGTGGAATTCCAGTAGATAATGCCATCGGTTCCGGGATAATAGGATTTCGCTGATCCGTCGGAAGCGGCACGCATACGGCCAAATGCAACATGGAATACGCCGTTTTTATCCATGGCGCCATCTATGGTACCATCTGTGCAGATAAAGGCAGGAGTTTGAACTCCGGTGCTGAGTCCGTAATAGTTCGGTACGATAATCTGTTTGGTCCAGGTATTTCCGTTGTCATAGGAGTACATCAGGAAGGTATCGGTCCAGGAACCACCGCATACGAATGCAATGGTATCGCCGTGAGGTTTTATCCAGGCATAATCATCACCACCGAATTCAAGATAGAATGTACCATCGGTGCCGGGGAGCTGAACGCCCATTTTGTCCCAGTTAGCGCCGCCATCGAGGGAGCGATAGTAGAGCAGGGAGGCGGTTTGACCAGTGAGGGTACCACGGCCCACGGTAATGATGTGAATGTTCTGGAAATTATCCCCGTTAGTCATAGCCCTGGGCCAAACCAGATCGGTAATTCCGGCAGGCACTGAGAGCGGTAGTGTTTGGGTCCAGGAGCCTGTTCCTTTCTGGGGCCGGGTATTGAAAACAAGGGAAGCTGTGGAGTTGTGCGAAACTACCAACTCTCCGTTGCCCATCCAGGGGCAAAGGCTTGGCCAGCCGGACCTTACGGTTTCGATACGTTCGGTAGGCATATCGCCCCAGGTGGTGCCATTATAGTAGTTATAACCTGATCCACGATCGGAGGCGCCGGAAGCGTAGGCGGTGGTCCAGGTCCCGGCAACCGTTCCGTCCGGATAACGGACCAGGCGTTCCATCATAGCAGCATTCGATTGCATATCATAATGAACCGAATTACCCATTACATTATCCAACACTGCTTTACTGTTCACTGTAGGGTTGGCTGACTGGGTAACGAACTGCTGGTTATCAATCTTCACCGGAGCTGGTAACGCTTTGTTTTTCAGTGAATTTGAAATTTTTGCCGGTTTGAATTGGGCGCTTACCGCCAATCCAACCATAAGGGCAATGGCTAAAAGTAGAGTTTTTTTCATAAAAGATGGTTTTTGGTTTATGCAGTTGCAAATATACGATAAGGCTTTAATATTCATCCGGAAATCTTTCTGCAGCGCAAAAAAAAAGAGGGCGCCCCTTTTCCGAAACGCCCTCCTGAAGATGATTGATCGCTTGATTATTTCACGATCATTTTTTGGGTAAAGGTTTCGCTTCCGATTTTCACCGTTATGAAATAAATACCGGAATGGAGATCATTTACATTGAGGGTATAGGCATAGGTTCCTGCATTGACCATCCCCTTGTCGATGGAAATGACATTCTGTCCCATAATGTTGGTTACATGGATGTTGACGTTGGAAGCTTTACCAACGGAAACATTAAAAGCGGTAACGTCTTTGGCCGGATTGGGATAGTTGCCGGAAACAGCGTTGCGGGTTGCCGTGGCAGCACCGGGAAGGCCAACCGGGATCATTTCGGTAATATCCACCTCACGATATTCAAAATTCACATCATGAATAGGAATGGTGGTGTCCTTGATATTGGAACCGGGCTGCGATGAAGTTTGGGTAAGGAGCAATATCTTTTCGCCGTTTCTGATTTGCTGGGCAATGGAAGGATAGGCAAATTCCATAAACATGTAAAGGATACTTTCGTTCAGGTCCACCATTTCACTCCACTCGGCGTGATCGTTGAACCAGGGACGGGCCCAGATGTGGCGATAGTTATACTGATCCGGAGAGGGATTCCCCACCGTAACACCTGACCAGAAGAAGTAGATATTGTTCGATTCGTCAATGACAATCTGCGGGAATGAGGAGAGGCTGGTATAATATTTCGGGAAGTTGATAAGGGTATCACCGGTTCCGGGGTCAACCACATAACCAATCAGCAGGCCTTCATCAAACAGCAGGTTGATGTCGGTCAGGATGGTGGTATCGATTGCCGGCATGGTTGAATTCCAGTATACCAGACCATCGGTCCAGGGATAATACTTCCTGCCATCGGCATCTCCTTTGGCGCGCATACGGCCGAAAGCGACATGTACAATTCCATCGTGATCGATAGCGGCAGCCACCGTTCCGTCACAGGTAGGGAAGTTGGGGGTAACATTGCCACTGGGTTCCATTTTATAGAAGTTTTCCACGATCATTGTCTTGGTCCAGGTATTTCCGTTATCGGGTGACCACATCAGGAAGGTATCGTTCCAGTCGTCACCATAAACGAAGGCAATGGTATCGCCTTTGGGTTCTGCCCAGGCGTATGAGTCGCCGGTAAATCCAAGGGCATCGGCAGAGGTCATCCCGGGAAGGATTTCTCCCTGTTTATCCCAGGTGGTACCACCATCGAGGGAGCGATAGTAAATCACTGCGCCATCCAGGCCCTGATAAGCCACACCTCCGTTGGCGACAGGGGTAGTTACTACTAAAATATGGATATACTGATCGTTGGGGCCATTGGTCACCACGCGCGGCCAGATAAGACCCGTAACTCCGGTTGGTGCAGGGGTGATGAGGGTTTCAGTCCAGGTGCCCGTTCCTTTGGCGGGACGGGTGAGCATAACCAAGTTCACGGTGGAGTTATGGGAGATCACCATCTCACCGCCACTGCCCCATGGATGTACAGAAGGCCATCCGGTCCTGATCGTTTCGAGTCGCTCAGTGGGAACATCTCCCCATTGAGTTCCGTTGTGATAGTTATAACCGGTACCACGGTCGGCATAACCGGGGTCAGCCATAGCGTAAGTCCAGACAGCGGATACCGTTCCGTCGGGGAACATGATCAGACGGTTGTTCGCTATTGCTCCGTTGGACTGCATGTCGTAACGTGATGCACCGATCACATCATCCATTACCGCATCGGAATTGACCAGAACATTGACCGACTGTGAAGCAACAACCTGATTGTCAATGGCTGTCGGAACCGGGAGTTTCACATCACGGAGGGCCTTTGAGATTTGTACCGGCCTCGACTGAGCCATTGCCGAAATGCCGATTGCGATCATGATCGCAAAGAGTAACATTTTTTTCATTGTTGTTGGTTTTTAGTGTGACTTAAATTTTTGCCGTACAAAGATAAAAGAAAAATTACAGATACCTCTAACTTTACGGGAAATTCTTCGTCTGAGGATCAATAACAAATTTTCAGGCTATTTACCGGCAGTCTGAACAACCGGGGTTTCACATCAACCGATTGGTTATATTTGCAGCAATGTTTCTGCATGATGAAAAAACTGGATCTCTTCATCCTTAAGTCCTACCTTGGCCCACTGTTGCTGACCTTTTTCATTGCACTTTTCATTCTGCTGATGCAGTTTGTATGGAAGTATATTGATGATCTGGTCGGGAAGGGGCTGGAGTGGCACATCATAGCCAGGTTATTGTTCTACGCATCCAGTACCTTCGTGCCCCTTGCGCTGCCACTCGCTATCCTTCTCTCCTCGCTGATGATGTTCGGAAACCTCGGGGAGCATTACGAACTGGTTACCATGAAAGCGGCCGGTATCAGCCTCAGCAGGATCATGAGGCCGCTTATCATCGTGTCGCTGATGATCAGTATGGTGGCCTTTTATTTCTCCAATGTTGTCTTCCCCTATGCCAACCTGAAGTTCCTCTCGCTGTTATACGATGTCAAGGAAAAAAAACTTGCATTCAATCTGAAGGAAGGCCTCTTTTATAATGGAATCGACGGATTTGTGATCCGGGTCGGGAAAAAGGAAAAGGACGGGAATACTATCCGGGACATCATGATCTATGACCATACCCGCAACCTTGGCAATGTTTCCATGACCACCGCGGAATGGGGCCGTATGGAACTGTCTTCTGATAAAAAATTCCTGGTATTCAAACTGTTCAACGGAACAAATTACGAGGAACGTACCGATCTGAAAGGGTATGAAACGACCCGCCCCTATCAGCGGACCCGGTTCAGGGAACAATATCAGACCTTTAACTTGTCGGCATTTCAACTGACCCGGACAGATGAAAATCTGTTCAAAAAGAATTTTGAGATGCAGAATATCAAACAACTAAGAAATTCTGTCGATTCACTCCGGGTACTGTTGTCCTCCGACCGTCAGGGTTTTGAAACAGGTTTCCGAAGTATTCAACGCTTTTTGCCTCGTGTTGACAGCAGTGCTTCAACCGCCACCGACACTGCCACACTACCGTTTAATCCCACCATCATCTTGAATTTTAAATCATTTGAGCGGAAAGGGATACTGGAAAGCGCACGGAATGCCGCGATAACTACCCAGCAGATCCTTCAGACCAATGCCGATATCCTCAATTCGAAAAGCAAAGTGGTCAGAAAACATATGATCACGTATCATAAAAAATTCAGTTTTTCCATTGCCTGTTTCCTGCTTTTTTTCATCGGGGCACCGCTGGGGGCCATTATTCGTAAGGGAGGACTGGGAATGCCGGCGGTAATTTCCACGCTGTTTTTTATCCTCTTCTGGGTATTATCATTTGCCGGCGAAAAATCTGCGGCAGAAGGAGAGGTTGCCCCCTGGCAGGGGATATGGTTCGCACCCGCAGTGTTGCTCCCGATCGGGATTTTTCTGACATGGAAAGCTACCAATGATGCTTCCCTTTTCGATATTGAGACATGGGAACGCTATTTCCGCAAGTTGATCCGGAGGGAACACCGCCTATGAAAGTGCTCTTTCTGTGCAACAAATCCCCCTGGCCACCGCGGGAAGGAGGCCCTCTGGCCATGAACATGTTCATTGAAGGAATGGTCAGGGCCGGTCACCAGGTTAAAGTCTTGGCGGTCGATTCATGGAAATATCATGTAAATCTCCAAGACATACCGGAAGGCTACCGCAGGGAAACCGGGCTGGAACTGATACATGTTGATTTGAAAATCAAGCCATTACCCGCACTGAAACACCTTTTTACCGGTTCATCCTATCATGTTTCCCGTTTCTGTTCCCCCTTATTTCTTCAAAGGATCAGGGAACTGCTCCGGGATGAATCCTTCGATATCGTGCAACTCGAAACGGTCTATATGGGTGTTTACCTGCCTGCAATCCGTTCTTTATCGGATGTCAGGGTGGTTTTACGTGCCCATAATGTTGAACATCTCATCTGGGAAAGGATCGCCACCGAATGCCGGAACCCTGTAAAGCGTTGGTATCTCCGCCAGTTGGCACGTACGCTGAAAAAATTCGAGATTAATCTTTGCCGCGAAGTCGACGGTGTTGTGCCCATCACCGGGCATGATGCTTCCCTGTTTCAGGAAACACTGGCCGGAAAACATCAGAATAATAGTGCCAAAAGCGGCGATGGCCGGAAAATCCCGCCCATCTGCCCTATTCCGTTCGGTGTGGATCCTGCCCACTACCATCATCCCGGTATCCAGGCCGAATGGCCCTCGCTTTTCTCCATCGGGTCTATGAACTGGATACCCAATCAGGAGGGAATCAGGTGGTTTCTGGAAAAGGTCTGGCCTGAAATTCATCAATGCTTTCCACACCTGAAATACTACCTTGCCGGAAGAGCCATGCCCGGCTGGATGGTTACCCTCGACATCCCTAACGTAGTGGTGCTGGGTGAAGTGGAAGATGCATCCCGCTTTATGGCTGAAAAATCGGTCATGATCGTGCCTCTCTTCTCCGGTAGCGGGATCCGGATAAAAATCATTGAAGGCATGGCCGCCGGAAAGACCATTATTTCGACCACCCTTGGGGCGGAAGGAATCAAATACACCCAAAGGAAAAATATCCTGATCGCCGACACCCCATGCGAATTTTTTGAAATGATATCACTGATCATCAGCGATATACGTTCCACTTCAGAAATAGGTAATGCTGCCAGGGAACTGATAAGAACCCATTATGACCCCCGCGTCCTGGTAGGGGAATTGCTCTCTTTTTACCGGCAGACCAACGGTTAACCGGGATTTTTATATTTTTGCTTTCTTCAACGACCACTATGCGCCTTTTCATCCTATTGCCACGCGTACCCTACCCTACCGAAAAAGGTGATAAACTCAGGGCATTCCACCAGATCAGATACCTGGCAAAAACGCATGAGATCATCCTCTGTGCACTCAATGAAGGCGGGCTTCACGAAGATGCAATCCCCGTTCTGAAGAAGATCGTGAAAGCGGTACATATAATCCCTATCACCAAAACAGCCATTGCTTTTAACCTTATCAGGTCTCTCTTTTCCGGCAAGCCTCTTCAGGTGGGTTATTATTACCATCCAAAGGCCGCTGCACGGATCGATGAACTGATCCGGGAGTACCAACCCGACCATATTTTTTGTCAGTTGATCCGGGTGGCTGAGTACGCCATCCCTTATCATATTCCCAAAACACTCGATTACCAGGATGTTTTTTCCAAAGGCATTGAAAGGAGAATTGCCGGTGCCTCCTTCTATCTGCGTCCCTTTCTCAGGATCGAATACAAACGGCTTCTTCGGTATGAAAAAGAGGTTTTTGACCAATTCGACAACAAGTTGATCATATCCGCCCCTGACAGGGAACTGATCCCCCATCCTGACAGGGAAAAGATCGTGGTAGTAGCCAACGGTGTTGATACCCGGTTTTTTCATCCGTTAGAGAGGGAAAAACAGTATGACCTGGTGTTTACGGGCAACATGGGGTATCCGCCCAATATCGAAAGTGCCGAATATCTGGTCAAAAAAATACTTCCGCTGCTGCACGAACGCTATCCGGGGATCCGGCTCCTCATTGCCGGGGCCAATCCGCACCTCAGGGTGTTGGTACTCAAATCGGCGCAGGTTAATGTTTCGGGCTGGATCCCCGATATCCGGGAGAGTTATGCATCCGCCAGGATTTTCATTGCGCCGATGCAGATCGGCACAGGGCTTCAGAACAAGATCCTCGAGGCGATGGCCATGAAAATCCCCTGTATCACCTCACCATTGGCCTTCGCTGCCCTTAATGCACAAAAAGGTCACGATATTCTGGTTGCCGAAACCCCGCGGGAGTATGCGGATCAGATTCTGATGCTTTTGCAGGATCGAAACAAGGCATCTGCCCTTGCACAAAACGGATACCAATTTGTACTTCAGCACTTCAGCTGGGAAAACGAAACCGAAAAAATCAATCAGTTACTTACCCTTCACTGATCAATTGCCCATTCAACTTTGTAACAAGCTAACCATGTCCGACGATCGCAAAATTATTTTCAGTATGGTGGGTGTTTCCAAGACCTTTCCGCCACAAAAACAAGTACTTAAGAATATCTACCTCTCCTTTTTTTATGGTGCCAAGATCGGCATCATAGGTTTGAATGGTTCCGGCAAATCCACCCTGCTGAAGATCATTGCCGGCAGGGAAAAATCATTCCAGGGAGATGTTGTATTTTCCCCGGGCTACCAGGTAGGATATCTTGAACAGGATCCGCAACTGGACGAGACCAAATCGGTCAGGGAGATCGTCGAAGAGGGCGCTTCAGAAATCGTTGCCCTGCTGAAGGAATACGAGGAAGTAAACCAGAAGTTCGCCGAACCGATGGATGATGACGCCATGGACAAACTGATCAGGAGGCAGGGAGAACTCACCGAACTGCTCGACCAGCACGGAGCCTGGGAACTCGACAGCAGGCTGGAAAGGGCCATGGATGCGCTGAGATGCCCGGAACCGGAAACCCCGGTCAAAAACCTCTCCGGAGGTGAGCGCCGCCGGGTTGCGTTGTGCAGGCTGCTGCTGAAGGAACCCGATATTCTCCTGCTCGATGAACCAACCAACCATCTGGATGCCGAATCGGTTCAATGGCTGGAGGTGCACCTGCAACAATATAAAGGAACGGTGATCGCGATTACCCATGACCGCTATTTTCTTGATAATGTAGCCGGCTGGATCCTTGAACTGGACCGGGGAGAAGGGATCCCCTGGCAGGGCAACTACAGTTCCTGGTTGGAGCAGAAGACCAACCGGCTGGCAATGGAGGAAAAGAGTGAATCCAGACGAAAGAAGACCCTCGAACGGGAACTTGAATGGGTCAGGATGTCACCCAAAGCCCGGCAGGCCAAGGGTAAAGCACGTCTGAATGCCTACGAGAAAATGATGAGCGAGGATATCAGGGAAAAGGAAGAACGGCTGGAGATATTTATTCCCAACGGACCCAGATTGGGCAGTCAGGTGATCCAGGCCGAAAGGGTAGCAAAGGCTTATGGAGAGAAATTGCTGTTCGAAGGCCTTGAATTTTCACTCCCGCCCGCGGGCGTTGTCGGGATCATTGGTCCAAACGGTGCCGGAAAAACAACCCTGTTCAGGCTCATCATGGGAGTTGAAAAGCCCGATGCAGGCACATTCCGAATCGGTGACACCGTCAAACTTGCCTACGTCGACCAGGCTCATACCGCCATCGATCCGGAAAAAACCGTTTTTCAGGTCATTTCCGGCGGAGCAGAAAATATGCAGATTGGCGGAAGAACCATGAACGCCCGGGCTTATGTTGCACGGTTCAATTTCAGCGGCGCCGACCAGGAGAAAAAGTGCGGCGTCCTCTCCGGCGGAGAACGAAATCGCCTCCATCTTGCCCTCACCCTGAAAGAGGAGGCTAATGTGCTACTGCTCGACGAACCTACCAACGACATCGATGTCAACACACTCCGTGCGCTGGAAGAGGGTATCGAGAACTTCGCCGGATGCGCCGTGATCATCTCACACGACCGATGGTTTCTCGACCGGGTGGCAACCCATATCCTCGCCTTTGAAGGTGATTCCCAGGTTTGCTTTTTCGAAGGATCCTATTCCGACTACGAGGAAAACCTGAAAAAACGTTTAGGCGATACTACCCCGAAAAGAATCAGGTATAAAAAACTAAAAGCGGGCTGAATCGCTCTACTCTCCCATGATAAAAATCGATCAGACACTGGTCGCCCAAACGGTGCAGCTGGCTGAAACCACTAAGCGCAGGCGGATCAACCACAATTTTCACCGTGAGATGTCGGACAACATTCAGCGACTGCTCAACGCGGTGGAACCGGGAAGTTACATCCGGCCGCACAAACATGAAAATCCCGACAAGAGAGAGATCTTCCTGATCCTCGCCGGAAGGATGCTGGTGCTGGAATTTGATGAAACCGGCAGGATCAGCGACCATATCATTCTCGACGGAGCCGCCGGTTCCCGCGGAGCTGAAATCGCAGCCCGGCAATATCACGTCATTATCGCCCTTGAACCAGGATCAGTCGTTTATGAAATAAAAGACGGACCCTACGATCCGATAGACGACAAAAATTTTGCTCCCTGGGCGCCCACGGAAGGAGATCCGGAATGTGTCGCCTATATGGCTTCGTTGCTCCACAGTCTCGGGCTTCCATTGCCCTGGTGATAAAAACTATTGCTATATTTGTCACAAATTTAACCGATGTCCGTCGTTAAACCTTCCATACCCAAAGGCACCCGTGATTTTTCACCCATGGAAATGGTCAGGCGGAATTATATCTTTGATATTATCCGTTCTGTTTTCAGGTTGTACGGTTATCAGCCACTGGAAACCCCCTCCATGGAAAACCTCTCCACCCTCATGGGAAAATATGGTGAAGAGGGTGACAAACTCCTCTTCCGGGTCCTCAATTCCGGAGATTTTCTGCAGGGGCTTCACGGCACGCAGTTCCAGGGCTCAGGGGTCACGGTTAACGTGGATGGAACCGGACAGATTCTTCCCGACCACAGGGCATTGGCCGCATCCATCACAGAAAAAGGTCTCCGTTACGATCTTACGGTACCCTTCGCACGATTTGTGGTCCAACATCAGCATGAACTGGCGTTCCCCTTCAAACGCTACCAGATCCAGCCCGTCTGGCGTGCCGACCGCCCCCAGAAAGGTCGTTACCGTGAATTCTTTCAGTGCGATGTGGATGTCATCGGCAGCGATTCACTGATCAATGAAGCCGAATTACTGCTGATCATCGATGACATATTCACCCAACTGGGCATTGAAGTGAATATCCACCTGAACAACCGGAAAATTCTGGCCGGTATCGCAGAAGCGATCGGTCATGCCGATCAACTGATCCACCTCACCGTGGCCATCGATAAACTCGATAAAACAGGACTGGATAAGGTGACAGAAGAGCTGCTCCGGCGGGGCATTTCCGGCGAAGCGGTTGAAAAACTTATCCCATTGCTGAAACTGAAGGGAGCAGCCGGTGAAATGCTCCAGCCCCTTTCTGACATGTTCGGGAATTCGGAAATCGGAAAGAAGGGTATAGAGGAGATGAAGGGACTGCTCGAATTTATCGGGAACCTGCACCCCCGTAATCCGGTTCATTTTGATCTGAGCCTGGCCCGGGGACTTTCATACTATACCGGAACGATAATCGAAGTCAAAGCTTCGGGTGTCTCGATGGGCAGTATCTGCGGAGGCGGACGGTACGACAACCTCACCGGCATCTTCGGACTCCCCGGCATATCGGGAGTGGGCATTTCATTCGGCGCCGACCGGATATACGATGTGATGCAGGAGATGCAGCTCTTTCCGCCGCAATTGCTTTCGGCTTCCAGGGTCCTTCTGCTCAATTTTGGAAAAAAGGAAGAGATACATGGCCTTACGCTGTTGAAAAAATTCCGGGAGGCGGGGATTCCGTCCGAGATCTATCCTGACCAGGTCAAAATAAAAAAACAGATGGAGTATGCCAACCGGAAAAATATTCCCTGGGTAGCGTTCATAGGCCAGGAAGAGATAACCCGGGGGGTATTGACCCTGAAAAACATGGAAACGGGGGTACAGCAGACTGTTACACCCGACGAAACGATCAAACTGTTGTCATGAGCAAACGGAGTGTTAAACGGACATGGACCACCGCTATTCTGAGCGGCAGAAGCTGGATTATTGGTGCAGAGTAGCAGGTTAACCGGTATCTGACTGCCCGGGGATTGCCACCGTCCAACTGTGGCATTTTAAACCAATTCATTAACTCTCAATCATTAAATCCATCTACCATGACTCTTATCATCAAAGGAGCGGGACTGACCATCGAAGACGTTGTCAGGGTTGCCCGTTATAACGAAAAAGTAGAACTCGATCCAAAGGCGATCGAACGAATTCATAAATGCCGTGCCATGCTCGAGAAAAAAATCGAAGCAGGGGAAATTATGTATGGCGTTAATACTGGCATTGGGGAATTTTCGGAGGTTGTGCTGACCGACGAACAGGTCAAGGACTTTCAAAAGTATCTTATCTACAATCATGCAGCCGGCATTGGTGAAGCCATGCCCCTTGAATGGGTACGGGGTGCCATGCTGGGCAGGATCAATGTTCATGCCCATGGCAATTCCGGATCCAGGCTGGAGATCACGCAAACCCTGGTGGACATGCTCAACAAAGGGGTTACGCCTTATGTATGTCAGAAAGGGTCGGTTGGTGCCTGCGGCGACCTGGCGCCGATGTCTCAGATCGCCCTGCTGATGATGGGCGAAGGACACGCTTTTTATAAAGGGAAAATGTTGCCGGGCAAAGAGGCCCTGGATGCCGCCGGAATTCCCGTTCCCGGTCTGAAAGCCCGCGACGGACTGGCTACCATCAACGGCTCCAACGTACTCACCGCCATGAGTGCACTTTTCCTCCATGATGCCAATAACTGGCTGAAACAGGCAGAGATAGCCGCATCAATGTCGCTGGAAGCGATGAAGGCCAACATGCGTCCATACAATCCCAAACTCCACGAAATAAGGGGATTCAAGGGAGCTATCCGAAGTGCGGCCGCCATTTTGAAATGCGTGAAAGGGGGCGACCTGGCTGAACTGAAGGTGAAATGCAAAGTTCAGGACGCATATTCCATGCGTTCCACCCCACAGGTAATCGGCGCTGCCCACGATGCCCTTGCATACGCTCGTTCACAGGTGGAGATCGAACTGAATGGCGTCGGCGACAACCCCATCTTCTTCCCGGAAGAAAACCTCCAGCTATCCGGAGCCAATTTCCAGGGCTCACCGGTATCGGTGCCGATGGATATGGCCGGTTACGTGATCACGATGGTCAGTGTCATGAGCGAACGACGGATGAACAGGCTGAACCATCCAGCCCTGAGTGTCGGACTACCCGCTTTCCTGACCAAAGGCGCCGGCATGTTCAGCGGACTGATGCTCAGCCAGTACACCGCCGATATGCAGATCGTGGAGCAACGGATCCTCTCTATGCCGGCCTCTATCCAGTCGATACCCGCTGCCGCCGACCAGGAAGACTTTGTCTCCATGGGCATGAACACCGCCCTGAAAAACTTCCAGATACTCGACAACGCCTATGGCATCCTTGGCATTGAATTCATGGCTGCCGCTCAGGCCCTCGATTTCCGGGAGTATAAATTCGGCGAAGGGACCACACGCGCCAAAGAGGTCATTCGCAAACATGTTGCATTCCTCGATGTGGACCGGCCGCTTTATCCCGACCACAACACGATGAAGGAGCTGGTGAAATCATGCGAAATACTGGATGAAGTCGAAAAACTGGTCGGTTCGCTGGAATAATAAAACAAATAATGAATAATCCGACTTGAAAAAATAAATATCAACAGGTTATGGAACAATTAAACGCTTGCCCCTACTGGCCCTTTTTGGTCGCGGCCCTGATCCCGATCATCATTTTTGGCATCACCACCCTGATTATTGAGATCGTGGGGGCCTGGTTTATCCTGCTGATGATGATCCCGGTCGTGAACCTGGTTGTTTATATTATCATTCTGGACGGATTATCCAGAAGTTTCGGAAAAGGGACCGGTTTCACGATCGGTCTCTTTTTCCTCCGGTTTATCTTCATCCCGATCCTTGGATTTGACAAATCGGTATACCAGGGAAACAAATCAAATTTCGGGGCCTGACCTTATGGAAAACCAACTCCCCGTTCAACCGTTGCAGGAGCAGGAAAAACGTCCCGTGTTTCTCACCACGCTGTGCATACTGACCTTCATCGGAAGCGGAATGAACCTATTCTCCAGCCTTACGATCGCCGGCTTTTTCGATATCTTTATGGAGATTGCTGCCGACCTTACGGAAAAATACAACCTGCCCGGTATGGATTTCATGGCGATGACCACACCAGGTTTTTTTCTGACTACGGCACTCTTCTATGCCAGCTCCATTGCCGGTGCCATCATGATGATGAAACTGAAAAAAACCGGGTTCCATCTTTACACTGTTTCACAGATCCTGCTGCTTATCACCCCCATGTACTTCCTGAAACTCCCGGGCCCCGGCATCGCTGAACTCTTCTTTGCCGGTCTGTTTATCTTCCTGTACAGTCTGAATCTGAAAGTAATGCAAAAATGACCGGGTCACCTGAGGAACAGTCAACTCTTCCGGAATCACCCACCGGGAAGGAAATTCCATTTCTTATCAGGATATCGGCAACAGCGGCAATGGTTTTCTTCCTGGTGATGATGCTTATGTTCCTGGCAGGATTGATCTGGTCGGACCTGATCGGTGAGATCACTGGTTATTACCGGCAGGAACCTGGCGATACTGTTTCGTCTGTCCGAAACATGTTCCTGATCGCCTTTCTGACCCATGGCTGCGCCTTTTCAGGTATCCTGCTAATCCTTTTCAGAAAAAAAACAGGCTTCTACCTGCTGGGAGTTGCCTCTCTGGCCATCATGATCTATCAGCTGCTCCAACCCGAATGGGTGTTGGTCCCGTCGGCCATCTACTTTATCATTTTAATCCTTTTTGGTTTATTCTTTCCTAAACTTAAAAACACGGCAGTTAAATTTCCCGCTCTTTTTTTGTGATAAATGATTTTATCCTATATTTGCCTGCATCTAATTAATAATCGGAGAGCTATTTCTCAAAATGTTTAACTAAAACCATTGATTATGAGAACAAAAATTATTCTTTTCGTGATTATGTTCGCCGGGGCCACCCTGGCACAGGCACAACAGAATTATCTCAGGTTGGGTGTCGGGGCCGGAGTCGGGCTTTGCCAGTATGACGGAAATAATTGGTACAATCGGGATAATACTGATATCACTGTCAAATCTGCCGGGTTGGGAAGCGGATTCAACGCTAACCTTGCCTTCGGACACATGCTGGGCGATCATATGGGCATCGAACTGGGAATCAATCAATTCATGGGGTTTGGAAACAAGACGATCCATGAATCCTCGGGCTCGAAATTTGAAGATAAATTTTCCGGCTCCATGCTTCAGGTAGTCCCGGCATTGGTACTGAGCGCCGGACTGGATAAGATCAATCCTTATGCTAGATTGGGACTGATTGTAGGCATTGTTTCTTCGGTTAAGGAAAAAGGATACTCCTCCTCCTCCGGCGGAGTAAAAGAAACAGCAAGCGTTTCGGAGGGTATCATCAAACATAGTGGTGGGATCAACCTTGGAGTTACCGGGGCCATGGGCGTTGAGATGGCACTGGGTGACAAACTGGGCCTTTATGCCGAAGTGGTCTACAATGGCATTACCTACGCACCCAAAAAGGGTAAAATAAAAGAATCTACCGTAAATGGAGTGGACGTTCTTGATAAAATGGATACCAAGGACAAAGAATGGACCTACGAGAAAAAACTGGACGGCAACGAAGTCATCCCCAAAACTGAACCCGATAAACTGCCAAAGACCTCCTTTAACTTCAGCAATGTAGCGCTGAACCTTGGAATCAAACTGAAACTGTAAACCGGATTTCCTTTATTATGAGAGGCCCTGTTCAGGAGTAATCCGGACAGGGTTTTTTATTGCCTGAAATTCTCTCTATTTCAACCATCCTTCCCTGCGATACCAGGCAATAACCTCCTGCACACCCCGTTCCAGGTCGTATTCGGCCCGAAAACCAAAATCACGGTGCAATGGCTCCCATTCACAACGCCAGTTGGTACTGCTCAGCACATTGTATTTATCGCTGTTCAGGGTTGGTATTCCGCCCCATAAACCGGCGATACTTTCTCCGGCGGTGGCAATGGCTTTTACCAGAAAGAGCGGTACCGTAATCCGTATCGTCTTCCTGCCTAACATTTTTTTCGTGATATCCGAAAATTGACGGGATGAATATTCCTTTCCATCGGAGACAAAATAAGCCTGTTGCACGACCCGGGTGGGCAGGGCATCAACAATCAGCCTGACCAGGTCCTTCACATAGATAAAGGTCAGCGTTTGCTCCTTAAATCCGATGTAGGGTTCCAGACCGCGGCTGATAGTCTGAAAAAAGACGAAATAATCCTTTTCCCGTGGGCCATACACACCGGTCGGCCTGAAAATCAGCCATGGAAAATCGTGCAGCTCCATAATATATTGCTCCGCTGCCAGTTTGCTTTTGCCGTAAAGTTCAATTGGTTTCGGCGGACCGGAAAGTCTAACCGGCTCCCCGGTGACCGGATCGCCGGGCCCATACGCGGCCAGGCTGCTCATGTAAACAAACTTCTGCGGAACCATCCCGGTATCCTTCAACGCTTCAATGAAATGGATCGAATTTCCGCAGTTGACATTATAAAAATCCTCCTTCTTCCTGGCTTTGGTAACACCCGCGTTGTGGATGATATAATCGAAACGGACGCCTTCGGCACGGTTTTGTTTCAACACAGAGATAACCTTTTCCCTGGTCGAAAAATCGAACCCAAGGAACCTTATCCGCGGATCGGTAAGGTAACTTTTTGAGCTGGAACGGCGTATCCCCGCAAAGACGGTATATCCTTTTTTCAAAGCCTCCTCAACTAGAAAACTCCCGATAAACCCGCTTGCACCGGTAATTAAAACATTGGCCATAAGATCAGATTTTCAGTTAAATTACCCGATATCCTTTCGCCAGCATCGCCGGGTAAGATGCTGTCTGCCGTCAAAATTTTTCCAGATGGTCAGCGCCTTGGCATTCTCTTCCAATTGAGGATTGGTAATCGCGCGTTTAATGTTATTCCGGATATAGGCTTTATGCATCTCATTATAGTACAGCGCATTCACTCCTTTTGACTGATAATCGGGCCGGACACCGTTAAGGTACATATCGATCGTGTCGTTGCGACGGATAGCCCTGAGTACATATAAAAATCCAAAAGGGAAGAGTTTTCCGCTGCACTTCCGGAGGGCCCTGGTCAGGGAAGGCATGGAAATCCCGAACCCTACCACGTCATCATGCTCATCGATGACAAACGAAACATATTCCGGGCGGATAAAACCAAAATAAGATTTGATATACTGACTGATCTGGGCCGGCGTCAACTCCGTATAGCCATACAATTCGCCAAATGCCTGGTTAAGTGTATCAAACATCCCGGGCGCATAAGGCAACAACTCTTTTGCTTTTCTGGCCTTTAATATCCTGAGTTTATATTTTTCCCGGACCAGGTGCGACATCCTGTCGACCTTGTCAGGAATGGAGGGGGGTATACTGAATTCATACTGGACCCAATCGACCGCTTTTTCAAATCCAAGCCGCTCCATATGGGTCACATAATAGGGATAATTATAAATGGATGAGAGTGTGGCCTCCTCTTCGTATCCTTTGATCAGCATCCCTTCATTATCCATGTCGGAAAAGCCAAGAGGCCCGTGAATGCCATCCATTCCTCTCAATCTGCCCCACTCCTCCACGGTTTTGATCAGCAGTGCCGACACATAGTAATCGTCAATGAAATCGATCCAGCCGAAACGGACCAGTTTCTCCTTCCACTTTTCATTAGCTTTATGGTTGATGATCCCGGCGATCCGTCCGACCACCTTTCCTTCTTTGATGACCATCCAGAAATCAGCTTCACAAAAATCAAAAGCAGGGTTTTTGTCCCTGCTGAGTGTTTTGATTTCATCCATCCGGAGGGGTGGACACCAGTACTGGTTGCCTTTGTAAAGTTCCAGTTGAAAATCGAGGAACTTCCGGAGATCACGGCGGTTTTCTACCTTTTTGACCGTTAGATCATTATGACTAATCATTCAGTGTCATCCAATGATTTGTAATTTCTTCCCCAGTTTTTCAAATTTTTCCAGTGCGATATCGACCTGATCCCTGGTATGAGTGGCCATAAGGGAGAACCGGATGAGTGTATTGTCCTTGCTAACGGCGGGTGAAACCACAGGATTGACGAATATTCCCTCATCCAGCAGCATTCGGGTAATGGCAAGGGTTTTCAGGTTATCGCGGATATAGAGGGGGATAATGGGGGTGACGGTATTGCCGATATCAAAACCCAGGCGCCGGAAATTATCGATAGCGTAATGGGTCACATCCCACAGGCGTTGGATGCGTTCAGGTTCTGATTTGATGATCTCGAGGGCAGCAAGAACGGCTGCGGCAGAAGCAGGGGTTGCAGAGGCGCTGAAAATCAGTGACCGCGAATGGTGTTTGATGTAGTTGATTGTTTCGGCATCGCTGGCGATAAACCCACCCAATGCCGCAAGTGATTTGGAGAAGGTGCCCATGATCAGGTCTACTTTCCGGGTCAATCCGAAATGGCTGGCGGTTCCCGAACCATGTTGACCGATTACCCCTATCGCGTGGGCATCATCCACCATGATCGTAGCTTCATATTTATCAGCTAACTTACTTATTTCAGGAAGATTGGCAATATCTCCATCCATGCTGAACACACCGTCGACGACAATCAGTTTGATCCGTCCCGCTTCGCAACGCTTCAATTGTTTCTCCAGCGACTGCATGTCATTATGCCTGAATTTGAGCACTTTGGCAAACGACAACCGTGTGGCTTCAATGATAGAGGCGTGGTTCAGTTCATCGATAAGGATGTAATCATTTCTTCCGGTAACGGTCGGTATCACCCCAAGATTTACCTGAAACCCTGTGCTGTAAACCAAT
The DNA here is from genome assembly GCA_964387205.1 of uncultured Draconibacterium sp. Classification (GTDB taxonomy): domain Bacteria; phylum Bacteroidota; class Bacteroidia; order Bacteroidales; family FEN-979; genus CAIVAT01. The sequence continues at coordinate 12,196 of CAYLVY010000038.1, read as the reverse complement.
GCTGCTTTTTTTCCGACGAATTCGGCCAGCTTTTTCTCCAGTTCCACATGAATATCAAGGGTTCCGTTGAGAAATCTTGAACCGGCACAACCTGTCCCGTATTTGGCGGTCGCTTTCATCGCTGCCTCTTTGATCTTCGGATGGTTGGTCAGGCCGAGATAACTGTTGGATCCAAACATCAGGACCTCTTTTCCGTTCATCGTCACCACCGTGTCCTGATCCGATTCGATCATTCGGAAGAAAGGGTAGATACCCTTTCTGATCACCTTTTGGGGTTCGGTATAATGTGCTAATTTTCGCTGTAAGATCCTCATGTATGGAAGCTGAATAAAAAAATTAAAGCGTGCAAAGGTAGGGATAAATTACATATGCCGGCCTGCGAATTCGAATCCTGCACGAAGCGCTTTTACATTGAGGTCGATGATTTTCTCTCCCTTGTTGCGGAATATATATTTCACGGCATCCTCCAGTTTTTCATAGGACATTCCCAGAAACGGGGTGGCTGCACCCAGAATGACGATATTGGTAGCTTTGACCGATCCCGCCTCTTTGGCAATGGCATCGGCTTCCAGGGCAATGTGGTGAGGCACCTTTCTGACCTCCTCAAGGACGAGATCCAGATCGGGATAATTGGACATGTTGATCAGTGGTGTGGTATTGGTCACCAGCCAACCATCGGCAGAAAGATAAGGAAGGTAACGGAGGGATTCCAGTGGTTCGATGGAAATGATCATGTCGGCCTGGCCAAAAGGGATCAGGTCTGAGGCTATTTCGTGATGGGCAATCCTGAGATTGGACATCACTTCGCCCCCGCGTTGGCTCATTCCGTGAACTTCCGATTGTTTAAGGTACATCCCCTGCCCGAGTGCGGCATAACCGATGATGGCAGCAATGGAAATAATTCCCTGCCCGCCTACGCCTGCCAGAATAATATCTTTTTTCATCGCTGATAGGTTTACTTGTTCTTGAATTTATCCCTCATTCGTTTATCAATGGCCACAATGCATTCCCTGCGCGGGATGATTACCGAAACACCCTGATATGCCAGTTCTTCTTTCAGGATGGCCACATTTTCCTCGTGGTATTTCCGCATTGGCTTGAGCACGCGGATATGCTCTTCTTCCACGCCTAATCCTTTGCAGATATCTTCAATACGCCCGAATGCCATCGACTCCTGCCCTCCGGTCATGGCGGTAGTCCCGTTATCGAGGATCAGCACCGTGATCGGGGATCTGTCGTTGATGGCATCCAACAACCCGGTCATGCCCGAATGGGTAAAGGTGGAGTCGCCAATCACGGCCACGGCAGGTACCAGCCCGGCATCGGCCGCTCCTTTGGCCATGGTGATTGATGCCCCCATATCCACACAGGAGTTGATCGCCTCATAAGGCTGAAGGGCACCCAGGGTATAGCAGCCGATATCGGAAAACACCCGGCCGCGGCTTACCTCCCGGAGTGTTTCACTCAAAGCGTTGTATGAATCGATGTGCGGACAACCGCTGCAGAGGGAGGGTGGTCGGCCTACGACCAGATCGGGGACAGGCAGACCATAGGTGTCTTTCAACCCAAGGGCAACCGTCAGCAGATTGGGGTTCAACTCCCCGTCGCGGGGAAGGGTACCGTCCAGACGGCCTTTGATACGCGGCCCTCTGCCCAGATACCCCTTCAGCAACTCTTCCACCATGGGATATCCATCTTCAATGACCAATATTTCACTGCACTCGTTGGCCATTCGTTCCACCATTTTCCGGGGCATCGGGTATTGTCCTATCTTCAATACCGGATTGGGAACCGTACGATCGGGAAAATTCTCCATCAGGTAGTTCAGGGCGATGCCGCACACGATGATGCCGAGCGATTTATCTTCGCCATCAAAATAGACATTGTAGGGGCTGTTTTCCGACTCTTCGATAAAGGCAGCGTGCGAGCGCAGCAGGTTCCTGTACCTTTTTCTGGCGATCGCCGGCAACAGAACAAACTGACGGAGATCTTCCGGCATTTTCAGGTCGTTTTGGTGGCGATGTTCCTTGTGGCGGACCACACCGGCACGGCTATGGGCCAGTCGTGTGGTGATCCTGAGCAATACAGGTACCCGGTATTTTTCAGAAAAATCAAATCCGTAATGGACCATGTCGTAGGACTCTTGCTGACTGGACGGCTCCAGTATCGGCACAAGGGCAAACTTTCCGAAAAACCTTGAATCCTGCTCATTCTGGGAAGAATGCATGGAGGGATCATCGGCCGAAACCACGATCATGCCACCGTTTGCCCCGGTTATCGCAGAATTAATAAATGGGTCGGCAGCCACGTTGAGTCCGACATGTTTCATGCACACCATGGAACGTTTTCCCGCATAGGACATCCCGAGGGCTGCCTCCATGGCAGTTTTTTCGTTGGTTGACCAACTGGAACGGACATGGTTCTCTTTGGCGTACTTCGAATTTTGTACAAATTCGGTAATTTCAGTTGATGGAGTCCCGGGATAGGCATAAATACCGGATAATCCGGCATCCAGGGCGCCCTGGGCAATAGCCTCATCCCCCAATAATAATAACTTCTGCATAGTCTGACGGGATAGATGGTTGAATTTTGACAAAAATAAGAATTATTTCTTTTTCAGGAGGGTAGATGATGACTGGTCAACCCTTTTTTTCCAACCGGATAATATATACCTTTGCCGGTTATTGCAGACTCTACAAATTACCAAAATGAAACAACGTCGGGTTACTATCACTTCTGCCATTCTTTTTTGCCTGTTATTTGCTTTTAATCAAAGTTTTGCACAATTCGGATCCGTCCGCGGGTTCGTTTACGAACAGGAGAGTGGCGAACCTGTTCTCTTCACCAATGTTTACTTCGAAAAGACCTCCATCGGCGCTCCGACCGATGCCAACGGGTATTTCGCCATCACCCGGATCCCTCCGGGCAATTATACCCTGATGGTCACATATGTCGGATTCGACACCCTGAAAATGCCAGTTACGATCCGGGCCGAGGAATTGATCACCAAGAAACTATACCTCAACAAATCGACCGTACAACTGGATGAGATCAGTATCTCGGCAGCCCGGCAGGATAAGGTGAGGGAAACCCAGACCAGCATCATCAAGATCACGCCGAAACAGATACAGTCCATACCCACCATTGGCGGTCAACCCGATCTTGCCCAGTATCTTCAGATCCTTCCCGGCGTTATTTTTTCCGGCGACCAGGGCGGTCAGCTATATATCCGCGGCGGCCCCCCGGTACAAAATAAAGTGCTCTACGACGGAATGATCATCTACAACCCGTTCCACTCTATCGGGCTCTTCTCGGTATTCGACGTCGATATCCTGAAAAACGTGGAGGTCTATACCGGCGGTTTCGGAGCAGAATATGGCGGACGAATTTCCTCGGTCATGGATATCACCACCCGCGATGGAAATAAAAACAAGATAGCCGGTAAGTTCGACATCAGTACTTTCGGAGCTAAAGCCCTCCTGGAAGGCCCTGTTTACAAACCAAAAAACGATAACGAACCCAATGCCACCTTCCTTCTTTCCGTCAAGAACTCTTACCTGGAACAATCCAGCAAGATATTCTATGAATATATTGATAAGAACGGATTACCATATAACTACATGGATATCTTCGGGAAATTCGCCATCAATGCGCCCAACGGCAGTAAAGTCAACTTTTTTGGATTCCGGTTTTCCGATCAGGTCAAATATAAAGTGCTTCAGGACTTCAACTGGGATTCCTACGGCGGCGGTATGAACTTCCTTGCCATCCCCGCCAAAAGCGCCGTACTGATTGAAGGTAATTTCGCTTACAGCCAGTATAAAGTTAGCCTCACCGAAGCCAACCAGTCTCCAAGATCCAGTTCTATTGCCGGTTTTAACGGCGGATTGACTTTTACTTACTTCTTTGGCCGCGACGCCCTGAAATGGGGCCTGGAACTTTCCGGGTATAAAACCATTCTCGACTTTATCAATTCAGTGAACAGGAAGATCGATTACACCATGAATTCCACCGACGCCGCGGTCTTCGCCAAATACAAATGGATGCCGGGAAAATTCATCATCGAACCGGGACTCAGGTTTCAGTATTATGCCTCCCTCGCCGCTGCGTCCTTCGAACCCCGGTTGGCCATCAAATACAACGTCTCCGGGAATTTCCGGCTCAAAATGGCCGGGGGGGTATACACCCAGAACCTCATCAGCACTACTTACGATAAAGACGTGGTCAACCTTTTCTACGGATATATCACCAGCCCCGATAACCTGCCCAGCACTTTCGACGGCAGGGCCGTTACAAGCAAACTGCAGCACTGTAACCAGGTAGTGCTGGGTATGGAACTCGACCTGTTTAAAAGCCTCTCGCTTAATATCGAAGGCTATTACAAATATTACCCGCAACTTACAGGTCTGAACCGCAATAAATTATATGACGATTCCCCCGGAAGCAACTACCCTGATTACCTGAAAAAGGATTTTGCCCTGGAAACCGGAGATGCTGAAGGGGTGGACGTCTCGATCAAATACGATCTTAAAAAACTCCATTTCTGGCTCACCTATTCGTTGGGTTTTATCCACCGGAGCGACGGTATCAGCGAGTATGTTCCTCCCTACGACCGGCGTCACAACATCAACCTGGTAACCACCTATACCTTTGGAAAAAGGGGAAGTTGGGAGCTCAACCTCCGGTATAATTACGGTTCAGGATTCCCGTTTACCCAAACCGCAGGGTTTTATGAACTCATTACCTTCAATAATATGGGGGCAAACTATACTACTACCAACGGCGACCTTGGAATTCTTTACGGAGAATACAACAAAGGCCGATTGCCCTACTACAGCCGTTTGGATGTCAACCTGAAAAAGACATTCCAGCTCGGAAAAACCATGAAACTGGAGATCAACGGTAGTGTCACCAATGCGCTCAATCAGCAAAACATTTTCTACTTCGACCGCATTTCTTATAGCAGGGTCGACCAGATGCCGCTGATGCCCAGCCTCGGTCTAAGTTTCAGTTTTTAATCATGGAGATGAACGGATTCAGATACATCGACGGAATTGATCAAGCCGCGGTGGAGAAGGTAACAGGCGAAATTCAGGCCCTCCCTCTTTCACCGGAAGAAAAATCAGCACGGTACCGGAATATCTTTTCATTGATTGATTATACCACGCTGGAGGGTTCAGATACTCATGGAAAAGTGAAAGACCTTTGCCTGAAAGCCCTTGGTTTCGGGGAGCGGGGAATGCCCCTTCCGGCAGCCGTGTGTATTTACCCTCCTTTTATTGGCACAGCACGGAAAGCGCTGGAAGGCTCCTCTGTGAAGGTAGCCACCACCGCAGCAGCATTCCCTTCGGGACAAATGTCTTTGAAAATAAAACTTGCCGAAATCGATTTTGCTGTCGAAGAAGGTGCCGATGAGGTAGATGTGGTCATATCACGCGGTACTTTCCTCGAACAGCGCTATGATACGGTGCTGGATGAACTTCAGCAGATGCGGGCCCGTTGCCGTCAGCAAACATTAAAAGTGATACTGGAGACCGGGGAACTGCAATCCATCGAAAATATTGCCAAAGCCAGTGAGATTGCCATATTGGCAGGTGCCGATTTCATCAAGACAAGCACCGGCAAAGTCACTCCCGCAGCCACTCCGCAAGCCGCCGCTGCCATGCTGATGGTCATCCGCAATGTGTTTCAGCAAACCGGTAAAAAGATCGGACTGAAGCCGGCCGGCGGAATCGCAGATCCCGATATGGCCCTGCAATATTTACAACTGGTGCATCACCTCACGGGAGAGGCATGGCTGGAACCTGAACTTATGCGCATCGGCGCCAGCCGCCTGGCCGACCAGATCATCAACCGCTTAATTCCTTGATTTCAATACGAATGACCGACAAGATCTCCATTAGAGCCATGTCAAAAACCATGTGGATTTTCATGGTCGCTATGGCCGTTGTCTATCTCGCTCCTGTGCTGGCCCATATGACCGGATTACCAGTGTATATGCTGGAACCCATGCGGCTGATGGTTATCCTTGCCCTGGCCCATGGCTCACGGAATATCGCCCTGATCCTGGCTTCCACTCTTCCCATCTTTTCATTCCTGGTCTCCGGTCATCCGGAGTTTATCAAAATGGTCATCATCACCAGCGAACTGGTGCTGAATGTTTTTCTTTTCTTTTTGCTCGAACGGAAATTTCGCAGGGTTTTCCCGGCCGCCCTGCTGTCGGTTGTCATCAGTAAACTGCTTTGTTACCTGACTTACTGGCCCGTTTTCTCGTTTCAGTTTATGGTCAGGGAGGCGGAACCCCTTTTTCTGGCGGTTCAGATAATAACCACCCTGATTTTCAGTTTCTATCTCATGATCATCCTGAAAAAGAAAAATCCATGAAAAAACAGCCGGTCATCTTTGCCCTGTTATTGCTGCTGGCAGTAGTATTCGTTCAGGGTTGTACAGAGAAAGCTGACGATCCGGGCAATCCGGTCGACAGGTCCTCCTTCCTGGGTACATGGAACGTGAGTGAAAAAACGGTCAAAAGGTCCAATTATACAGTCACCATTACGGCAGATCCTATCTCCGCCGATGGTGTATTCATTTCGAATTTTGCCAATCTGGGGCCTACCTCAACCCCGGCAGGCGCTTATATCAGCGGATCCACCATCACCCTTGATCCGGATCAGGTGATCAAAGACATCAAAATCAACGGTTCGGGTAAACTTACCGGCAGCACAATGCAGTGGAACTATACCCTGAACACCGGCGCTGAACTCTTCACGGTTGAGGCTACTTTTTCCCGGTAGCAAGCGCTTTTTCCTCGGCGATCCTTTGTTCCTGATCTTTCAGTATTGCGATGACACGGGCATACATTTTCGTGAAACGCTGAGGGTGCTGACTGTAGTACCGGAGGCTCCGGTCGTAATCTGCGCGGGTTATCCCATGTTTCCTGAAAATCCCGTTGTAAAGTTCCCTGCTCAGCTCTTTGGTCTCCCTGCCCTGATTCTGGGCAATGGTCAGCGCTGCTTCAGCAATATGCACGTCTGTCATGAGCACCACCATCCGGTTCTCCGAAAGTGTTGAATCGGCGTTGCCGATCCTGAACGATTCGGGTTGACTACCGGTATCCCCGCAGGCGGTCAACCCTGCCAACAGGATCATCCACATGAGACGGGAGAGACAACGGATCATTTTTTCTTCGATTGGTAATCTTTGTTCAGCGCGTCCACGACTGCACGGGTTATATCCAGGGTATCGTTGGCCACCAGTATCTCTCCGGCGGTTTTATAGCCCATGATATAATCGAATCCATACTGCCGGTTGAAGCGTTTCAGAAAGGCAGTAACGCTATCCACCAGCCGGATGTTCATATCCAGTTCCAATTCGGCGACTTGCTGGGTATATTTCTCTTTTTTCTCCATCAGATTCTGCTGACGTTGCATCAACTGCTCATATACGAGGCGGGCCTTATCCTCGGTAATTTGATTGGAAGCCATTTGTTTCTGAAATTCTTCGGCTTCCTTTTCCAGGGCTGCCTGTTCGCCGAGAACCTCTTTCTGAAGCCTTTTACCGGTCGATTCCAGGTCGCTCCGGAGCGTTTTCACAAATTCATAATGGGCGTTTATTGTATCGGTATTGACAAAAACAACCGAAAGGGTTTTACCCTGGATTCCCTGTACCGGAATGACCGCAACAGCATCAGCATCATCCCCTTTGGTAAAATGAAGAACAAAAAGGATGATCACCCCCAGGAGGGCAAGCCCTGCCAGGATGGTATTGAAGGTAAAGGGAAAGAATGGATGTCTGGGCTGTTTTTCCGGCACGGGGGGTGACGTAATATCGTTCTCCGGCGACTCCACGTCAGCGGGGCCGGTTACATTGGTGGGTTCTTCCTGCATGTATCGTTGGGATTAGTTTCCTAGTTCGGACATAAATTTAATTCGCATCAGCCGGATCTCTTCTTCGTTGAATTCATCCTCCCCGAGTTCCCGGAGCGCCTCCTCGATCGAATCGGATTCGGCACGGCGAAAATACTCAAAAATTTCTTCCTGGTGATAGGGATCCACGTATTCATCAATGTAATACCTCAGGTCTATTTTGGTTCCGGATCCCACAATGCTCTCAATCTCGGTGAGCAGTTCGTCAAAATTGAGGTTTTTGGCAAGGGCGATATCTTCCAGGGCTACTTTCCGGTCGATACTCTGGATGATGAAAACTTTGATGCCCGATTTGTTGATGACCGATTTCACCACCATATCCATGGGACGGATGATCTCATTTTCCTCCACGTATTCTTTGATCAGTTCAAGGAACGGCTTGCCATATTTCATCGCTTTCCCCACACCGACACCGGTGATCTGCTTCAGTTCATCCACCGAAACGGGATACTGGATGGCCATATCCTCCAGCGACGGATCCTGAAAAATAACGAAGGGTGGCAGTTTTTCCTTCCGTGCGATCTCTTTTCGCAGGTCTTTAAGTAAAGAGAACAAGGTCTTGTCGGCCGTACTGGATTTGGATCCCAGCGCTTCAAAGAGTTCTTCTTCCTCCGGGTTTTCAAAGTCGTGATCATCCACGAGCATTATGGAACGCGGGTTTTTCATGAACGCAGCGCCCTCATCACTGACCTTCAGCAACCCGTAGTTCTCTATATCCTTGATAAGAAGGCGCTCGATAAGGGTCTGGCGGACGACCGCATTCCAGAATTTCTCGTCCCTGTCGGACCCCTTTCCGAAAACCGGCAATTTATTATGCTTGTTTTTCTTGATGCTGGAAGCGTTTTTCCCGAGGAGGACATTGATAATATCCTTGGCTTTGAACTGTTGCTTGACTGCTTGAACCGTTTCCAGCACCAGCAACACATAAGGTTTGCCTTCAAACTTCTTTTTGGGATGCATGCAATTATCACAATTCTGGCAATTTTCTTCGGTATAGATTTCTCCGAAATAGTGCAGCAACTGTTTACGGCGGCACACCGAAGATTCGCTGTAAGAGACGGTTTCCAGAAGCAGTTGCTTGGCAATCTCCTGCTCGGCAACCGGCTTCCCTTTCAAAAATTTCTCCAGTTTCTGAATATCTTCATAACTGTAGAAGGCAATACAGTTTCCCTCCCCGTCGTCCCTGCCGCTTCTTCCTGTTTCCTGATAATATCCTTCCAGGCTTTTGGGCATATCGTAATGGATAACAAACCGGACGTCTGGTTTATCGATCCCCATACCGAAAGCGATAGTGGCCACGATCACATCTGCCTCTTCCATCAGGAATTTATCCTGGTTCTGCCGACGGGTAGAGGCATCAAGCCCTGCATGGTACGGTAACGATTTAATCCCGTTCACCACAAAAGTTTCCGAAAGTTCTTCCACCTTTTTCCGGCTGAGGCAATAAACAATTCCGGATTTACCTGCATTCCCTTTAATAAATTTGATAATATCCTTTGCAACATTTTTCGACTTGGCCCTTACTTCATAATAAAGGTTCGGCCTGTTGAAAGAAGAGAGAAAAACCGCCGCATCCGGCATATTGAGGTTTTTCTGGATATCCTGCTGCACCTTGGGTGTTGCGGTTGCCGTCAATGCAATGACCGGGACCACCTGCCCGATGGCATCAATGATGGGCCGCAACCGCCGGTATTCTGGCCTGAAGTCGTGGCCCCACTCCGATATGCAGTGTGCTTCATCGATGGCATAAAATGAGATCTGGATATTCTGCAGAAATTCTATGTTCTCTTCCTTGGTGATGGTTTCAGGGGCTACATACAGCAACTTAGTCCGGCCTGCCACGATATCTTTCTTCACCTGTGCAATCTCCTGCCTCGACAGGGAAGAGTTCATGAAATGGGCCACATTGTTATCGGTACCGAAACTGCGGATGGAATCTACCTGGTTTTTCATCAGGGCGATCAGGGGCGACACGATGATGGCGGTGCCTGGCTTGATGAGGGCAGGTAACTGATAGCAAAGCGACTTGCCACCGCCGGTAGGCATTATCACAAAAGTGTCATTATTGGCCAGTACACTTCTGATGATAGCTTCCTGATTCCCTTTAAAACTATCGTAACCAAATACTTTCTTCAGTACATCATAGATTTGGTATTCATCCTTCACTACAGCCATGAGCTATCTGAGATTAATTTTCGTACTTTTGTTCAAATAACCGCTAAACGGTTTCACTATATACAAATGTATATACAATCACATCGTATTCACAAATTTTTTTCAAATATATTTCACTTTGAAAAAAGAAGGCAAAATTAAAGAAACGGCAATACGCACCATTACCGAAGAAGCAGATTCCATTGCAAAATTAACCCGCTCGGTGGATGCCGGTTTTCTGGCATGTGTGGAAAGGATACTGGAATGCAGGGGCAGGGTAATCGTCACCGGAATAGGTAAAAGCGCCATTATCGGGCATAAAATCGTAGCCACCCTCAACTCCACCGGTACCCCGGCCAGTTTCCTTCACGCCGCGGATGCCATTCATGGCGACCTTGGGATGATCCGCAAGGAGGACGTCGTGATCTGCATCTCCAAAAGCGGCGAAACCCCGGAGATCAGGGTGCTGGTACCGTTGCTGAAGGAATACGCCGGAACCCTTATCGCCATGGCGGGTAACCGGCAATCTTACCTCTCCACACACGCCGATCTGGTGATCGATACCACGGTGGATAAAGAGGCTTGTCCCAACAACCTGGCTCCTACCTCCAGCACCACCGCCCAACTGGTCATGGGCGACGCCCTGTCGGTATGCCTGCTCGAAGCACGGGGATTTTCCGCCGATGACTTTGCCCGGCTCCATCCCGGTGGTACGCTGGGACGACAACTCTATCTGAGGGTCGGGGAGCTCTATCCCAGGAACCAGGCCCCCGCCGTTGGACCGGATGACGATATCCGGAAAGTGATCCTTGAAATCAGTTCCAAAAGGCTCGGCGCCACCGCTGTCCTGGACCACCAATCTCTTGTGGGTATCATCACCGATGGCGACCTTCGGCGTATGCTCGAAAAAAATCAAGATATAACCGGACTGAAAGCATCCGATATCATGACGGCCAACCCCCGCACCGTTGGTTCAGGCCAACTGGTGATCCAGGCCCTGCAACTGATGCGCGTGAAAAATATTACCCAGCTCCTGGTCGTGGATGACGACCAGTACAAAGGGGTCATACACCTGCATGATATCCTCAAGGAGGGAATACTTTAATCTCCCTCACGGGTTGATCCCTTTTCACTAATTTTGCCCGCATAAACCACCCTCATGGTCCTCAGAACCGAGAAAATCATTAAACGATACCGGAAACGCACGGTAGTCAACGAAGTATCCATTGAACTCAACCAGGGAGAGATCGTCGGGCTGCTGGGGCCTAACGGCGCCGGAAAGACCACCTCTTTTTATATAATTGTAGGCCTCATCAAGCCCCTGTCGGGAAAAGTTTTTCTCGACAACAACGACATCACGCGGGAACCCATGTATAAAAGGGCCAAATTAGGGATCAGTTACCTGCCTCAGGAGGCTTCCATTTTCCGTAAACTCAGCGTGGAAGACAATATCCGCGCAATCCTGGAATTCACCGGATTATCTAAAGAACAGCAGAAACAAAGGCTGGAAACGCTGCTGGACGAATTTGGCCTTCAGCATGTCAGAAAAAGTGACGGGATCACCTTATCGGGAGGCGAGCGCCGCCGGTGTGAAATTGCCCGTTCGCTGGCCGTGGATCCCAGATTTATCCTGCTTGACGAACCTTTCGCGGGCATCGACCCCATTGCGGTCGAAGATATTCAGCATATCGTTTCCAGGTTGAAAGAAAAAAACATCGGGGTGCTGATCACCGACCATAATGTACATGAGACCCTGAGCATTACCGATCGTTCCTACCTGCTTTTCGAAGGCTCGATCCTCCGTACCGGAACCGGCGAGGAGCTGGCTTCCGATCCCCACGTCAGAAAAGTATACCTGGGACAAAATTTTGAACTGCGTTAATCGCGGATAAATCCCTGGAAAAAAACAGCCAGCAGCAGGTATAAGACAATAATCAAAGGAAGGGCGTAGAACGAAAACAAACCCGCCATGATTACCGCCCCTGTCAGGGTGAGATACCTCAGTTCATTCCCCTTCCATTTCATGTTCCGGAATTTCATGGAGAATATTTTCATGTCCGAGACCAACAGATAGGAAAAGAAAACTGCCAGGATCGACAGCACCCTGTTGCTGGACA
>CAYLVY010000037.1:24034-30010 GCA_964387205.1 uncultured Draconibacterium sp. | reverse complement strand
CCATGGGATACTTTTTGATCAGTTTTATTCTTCCGGGTCCAGGTCTGAACAGGCCATGGCATCCATATATAGTGGCTTTCCGTCACACCCGATCAGTTCGATCACTGTTCAGCCGGATAAGATCAAAGACCTGCCGAGCCTGGCAGGTATGTTGAAAGGGGAGGGCTATTACACTGCATTTTATTTCGGTGGTCAGCTCATCTACGGAAATATAAAGAGTTACATCATGTTCAACGGATTTGACAAGATCATGGAGGGCAAGGATTTCCCATCATCCTATCCGAGAGGAAAACTTGGGATACATGATGGTTTCACGCTGACCTACATGTTGAACGAGATTTCCACCATGAAACAGCCGTTCTTTTCATCCATTTTTACATTAAGTACCCATTCACCGTATGACCAACCATTTGAAAAGCCGCTGAAATGGGGTGATAATGAACGGGAGTACATTAATTCTGCCTATTATACTGATCATACCCTGGGTGAGTTTTTCAGGGCAGCCCAAAAGGAGCCATGGTACGACAAGACACTCTTTTTACTGGTCTCCGATCACAGTCACAATTCCTATCGCAACTGGCATCCACAATCGAGGGAGTATCACCGGGTTCCTTTTATGATGGTTGGCGAAGCGATCCTGTCGGAATATCAGGGTACCCGCATCAGTAAAATCGGGAACCAGCATGATGTGGCAGCCACGCTGCTGGGACAGTTGAAGATCCCTGCCGGGATATTTCCTTACAGTAAAGACCTGTTGAATCCCGGTTCGGGAGAATTTGCCTATTATACCACAGAAGACGGAGTGGGATGGATAACTCCGCAATACTATTTTACTTTTGAAAAAACAGGCAACTATTTTTATCCCTGGAGCAGCCAACCCCTTCCCGATTCAGTAAGGGATCAGGGATTGGCTTATCTCCAGACGGTTTTTACCGATTATCTCAACCGGTAGCAGGACATATTATCGGTATCAATCCAACAGGTGAACCACCAGACCTGACCTGAGTTTAGGTTCGAACCAGGTGGTTTTGGGAGGCATGATATTACCCGAATCGGCAATATCGATTAATTGCTTCATCGATACCGGGAAGAGGGCGAATGCAGCTTTCATCTCGCCGCTGTTAACCCTTTTCTCCAGCTCCCCGAGGCCGCGGATCCCTCCAACAAAGTCGATCCGGTCTGATGTCCTGAGGTCTTTGATATCGAGGATTTGATCGAGAACGAGTTTTGAAAGAATGGTGACATCCAGCACACCTATCGGGTCAGTATCATCGAATGTTCCCGGTTTTGCAGTAAGGCTATACCAGCTACCCTCCATATACAATCCGAAATTATGGAGTTTGTCTGGCTTATGGATGGATTTACCCACTGCCTGGATTTCGAAGACCGTGGACAGCTTTTGCAAAAATGCATCAGGGGTAAGGCCGTTGAGGTCGCGGACAACCCGGTTGTAATCGATAATAGATAACTGATTATCCGGGAAATGGACGGCGAGGAAGTAATTATATTCCTCATTGCCGGTATGGTTCGGATTCTTCAAACGTTTCTCATTCCCGACCAGGGCCGCGGCAGCTGTACGGTGGTGACCATCGGCCACGTAGGTACAGGGAATGTCTGCAAACAGTTTTACCAGGGCATTGATGGATTGGTCGTCTTCAATCAGCCAGAAGTGGTGGCCGACACCGTCTGGTGCGGTAAAGTCATAGACAGGAGGGGTGGAAACAACCCGTGAAACAATGGCATCGATCTCGGCGACAGCAGGATAGGTAAAAAAGACCGGTTCCATATTGGCGTTAGTGATCCTGACATGTTTCATCCGGTCTTCTTCTTTATCTTTCCGGGTAAGTTCATGTTTCCTGATCACACCGGTCAGATAATCCTGCACTCCTGCGCATCCCACCAGGCCGTATTGTCTTTTGCCGTTCATGGTCTGGGCGTAAACATAAAGCATCTCTTTCCGGTCGGCGACCAGCCAGCCTTTTTGTCTGAAAAGGGCGAAATTTTCTGCCGCTTTGTCATAAACCTGTTGGGCATGAACATCTACTTCGGCGGGAAGGTCTATTTCCGGTTTTATGATATGAAGCAATGAATATGGGTTTCCTTTGGCTTCGGTCCTGGCTTCATCCGAATTCAGCACATCATAGGGCCTTGATGCCAATTCATTAGCAATAGAAACAGGAGGCCTGAGCCCTCTGAAAGGTTTTAAAATGGCCATAAAAAATGAAGATTAAATAAGTTGTAACTATTTCTCAGTCAATTGAATCCTCTTCATCCATCTCATCGGGTTTTACGCTGCGTTGCAACGACCCGATGAGTGCGCCAATCATCTTGGTCATTTCCATGAGCTGATTCTTCGATTCTTCGAATGAATCTTTCGGAATGAAGGAACGGTGCATACCGATGGTTGAAAGAACCACACACTCCCTCACGGAACTTTTGGCCATTTTCAGATAATATATAAACTGGCTTTTGTTCCGGGAAGAACCTTCAGCAATGTATAGGGCGATTCCGTTGGATGCATGGATAAATTTCTCGAAGAAACCGTGCGCCAACGAGTCATTTACCCCTGTTTTTGCCATTGAATAGGCCCATTCGGTATATTCGAGAGCTTTATGGTAAATACGGAGGTCTTCAAACCGAAAAAAGGTTACGGGGCGGTCGTGTTCATGTTCCATATGGTAGGTGTTTCCTGGGGATAAAGTGGTGATAGATGATAGGCTGGGATGAAGTTGATGGTGATGGTGACCGGTTATTTATTTACCTGAAAGGTGCGGTCACCATTTTTAATAAATGAGACGATTTGCTTTGCTGCTGCAATCCCAGCATTGATATTGGCCTCCTCTGTTTGTGCCCCCATTTTCTTGGGAGTAACAAACAGATGACTCTTGGAGGTGGCTTCAAGTTCGGCTTTATTGGCAGGTTCCACATCCGACAGATAGGCGAAGTCTCTTCTTTCGGCAAACATCTTCATCAGATCTGCTTCATGGATCACTTCGGCGCGGGCAGTGTTAACCAGGCAGGCAGGCGCCGGCATGGCCGAGAGAAGTTCAAAGTTGATGGATTGTTTAGTCTGGCTGTTGGCAGGGATGTGCAGGGAGATAAAATTGCAGGTACTGTACAACTCCCTGGCAGTTCCCACCCATTTGACGCCATCCTGTTCGATGGCGGCCTTAGAAATAAAGGGGTCGAAAGCATATACTTCCATTCCGAATCCTTTGGCGATCCGGGCCACATTTTTGCCCACATAGCCGTACGCGTGAATCCCCAGTTTTTTTCCCATCAGTTCGGTACCGGATTTTCCGTTGAAGAAATTCCGGGCGTAATAAACCATCATTCCCAAGGCGAGTTCCGCGACTGCGTTGGAATTCTGGCCAGGTGTGTTCATTGCTACCACTCCGCGGGCTGTGGCTGCTTCCAGGTCGATGTTGTCATAACCGGCTCCTGCCCTGACAACGATCTTCAGGTTTTTACCGGCCTCCAGCACTGCTTTGTCAGCCTTGTCACTGCGGATGATCACGGCATCCACGTCGGCCACGGCACGGATAAAATCATCCTGGGAAGTATAACCCTCAAGCAGAACGAGTTCGAATCCAGCTTCTTCGACAACTTTTCGTATCCCTCTGACTGCAACAGGTGCAAAGGGTTTATCGGTAGCGATCAGTACTTTTGTCATATCTGAGTGTGTTTGAGGGTTAAACAATACTCTTTTCAAATTCCTGCATGGCATCCACCAATACCTTTACACTTTCATAGGGAAGAGCGTTATAGGTAGATGCGCGGAAACCTCCGACGGAACGGTGTCCCTTGATGCCGATCATTCCTTTGCCCTTGGCAAACTCCATGAAAGCATCTTCCTTATCTTTAAACTGCTCCTTCATTACAAAGCAGATATTCATCAGGGAGCGGCTCTCTTTTTCAACGGTCCCGACAAAGATCCTGCTGTTATCGATGGCATCGTACAACAGTTGGGCTTTCCTGCGGTTCATCTCTTCAATGGACTTCACGCCGCCCAAATCCTTGATCCACCGAAGGGTTTCCATACAGGTATAGATGGCAAATACCGGAGGTGTATTATATAAGGAGGGTTCTTTCATATGGGTGGCATAATTCAGCATGGTGGGGATCTTGCGGGTAACCCTTTCCAGCATCTTTTCCTTGATGATCACAAAGGTAACACCGGCTGGCCCCAGGTTTTTCTGGGCACCGCCATAAATGAGATCATACTTCGATATATCCACAGGGCGGCTGAGGATATCTGAAGACATATCGGCAATCAGTGGTACCGGGCTGTCTATATCGAACCTGATCTCTGAACCATAAATGGTATTATTGGTGGTGATGTGGAAGTAATCAGCATCCGAAGGAATGGTATAGCCTTTGGGGATATAGGTGAAGTTTTTATCGGCGGAGGAAGCTACCACATTGACTTCGCCGAAAAATTTCGCCTCTTTGATGGCTTTCTGGGCCCAGACGCCTGTCTCAAGGTAGGCGGCTTTGGTATTAAGAAAGTTGTAAGGAATCATGCAGAACTGCATACTGGCTCCGCCTCCAAGGAAAATCACCTGATAACCCTCAGGGATGGTAAGCAACTCTTTGAACAGTGCTACGGTTTCATCCAGTATGTTTTGAAAGTCTTTACTCCGATGGCTTATTTCCAGCAGAGACAACCCTGTACCTCTGAGGTCAAGGATCGCGTTGGCCGAGTTTTCAACAGCAATTCGCGGCAGAATGGAAGGTCCGGCATTGAAATTGTGCTTTTTCATAATAGTGTGGTTTTGGAATATGAGTAATGGTACATTAAAGTCTCATTCTGAGTGATTTGAATAGTTGTTGGATTCAAAAGTCAAAAATAGCAAAAAAAGAAACATATTGCATGCATATTGTATAAATTTTATACTATCATTTCCTGCTCTTTTCATTTCTCGACTCGATATCCCTGATCTGAACCCAACGATGCTCCCTGAAACTGAAACCGTCCGAAACCGTCCCTTCCGGAAAATAGAAGCGGAACTGCCCCTCCATCAACGGATCCAAAGGGATCAAACGGTCGGCCGTGATAATCATGCCACGGACAACCTGTTTCTCGTCGAACCTTCTCTTGCCGGGGTTCCACCTGACACTGCTGCTCACCACCTTATTTCCGTATTTAAGTACCATTGAGGTCTGTGCAGAATACCGGTATATGATCCTGGTCAATCCCTGCTGATCGGAAACAGTAAAAATATCCAGGCCAAAAATTGGTAAACCATCAGATGAAAATGAAAGAATATCAATGACTTTTCGGGAAACTAAAAGATCCTCACCCGACCATCCCAGCATGGTGTACCCGCGTTTCCCGCCCGGCAATTCTGTCGTAATGATACGGTTGTACAGGGCCCCAAACCAGTTTGTATAATCCAAACTACGGTAATCAGCCGAATCCAGTGTGGAGGAAGCGTCGGTAAGCCTGAAAATATTGACCTTTTTGTGGTCACAATGCATGAGAAATCCATAATATTGATGACGTCCGTTCAGCCACTGAATATTCCAGACAAAAAAGGCGACCCGGTTATCGTCTGAAACAACCCTCGCCATTCCCGGAATCGTATCAGGGACTTCTCCCGGTCCCCTGACCTCCGACAACAAAATTTCAAGCCCGGCCAGGAGTGAATCATTGACCATTTGACGCAGGGAGTCATTTCTCTCCATGCGGAGATACCTGAAAGCGGTTGAAATTTTCTGCCATTGGTTCTTCCCGGAACCATCGGTTTGAACGGAAAAAGCAACAGTTGACAGGCCGGCAGAAAGCAGCAGGGTAAATACAATTCCTCTCACGCGATGGTCAGATTTCAATTATAAACGGAATAACGCAATGGTCAGGGTTTTAGTGTTCATGCCTCGTTGAGGCAACGAAGCTGCGGATTCGGTATCTTTGCAAAAAAATCAATGGTGGATACCGGGCAGCGGATCGAGTCATTTCAGCAACTGGGCGACATT
>CAYLVY010000037.1:10419-24024 GCA_964387205.1 uncultured Draconibacterium sp. | reverse complement strand
GAAGTCGCAACACTGCCCGATGCAGCGCTGATCGGAGAGGTGACCCGTATGCTGGAAGAGGCCATTTCCCGTTCCGAATCGGAGAATCCCTGGTTTACCCGGACCAACCAGCTTTGCGCATTAAAGAGTATTGGCAGACAACTGTCCGGTGAAAAGCTGACCAACTGGCTTATACCCTACCGGGAGGCGCTGGAAAGGAAGCGACAACCTGTCCGGGTTGGCTTGGTCATGGCCGGGAATATCCCTCTGGTTGGCTTTCACGATTTCCTTTGTGTCCTGATGAGCGGAAATATTGCCAGGATAAAACTTTCGGGAGATGACCGGCGATTGCTTCCTGCCCTGGCCAGCATTCTTTCTCATGCCGATCCGCGATGGGAAAACCAAATCATTTTTGACGATTCCAGACTCAATAGTTTTGATGCCATTATTGCTACCGGGAGCAACAATACATCAAGGTATTTTGAATATTATTTTGGCAAATATCCGCATATCATCCGACACCACCGGAACAGTGCCGGCCTCCTGACCGGTCGCGAAAGTGCAGAGGTCTTGTCCGGTTTTATTCATGACATGCTATGCTATTTCGGACTGGGCTGCCGGAATATCAGCATGATCTTTGTTCCTGAAGGATACGATTTCAGTTTCCTGATCAGTCTGATGCAGGACCATATTCATTTACTCGATCATCATAAGTACAGAAATAATTACGATTATAACCGCTCTCTGATGATCATGAATGGAGAGAATTATACCGAAGCTGGTCCGTTACTGCTGAAAGAGGATGGTTCACTCGCGTCCCGCATCGCCATGCTCCATTATAATTTTTATCGGGATATCACAGGGGCGGAGCAAGCACTTCGTCTGTCAGAGAATGATATTCAATGCATTGTCAGTGAACATGGCCTTGACCTGCCGACCGTATTGCCGGGCAATACGCAGGATCCGTCGTGGTCAGACTATCCCGACCATGTGGATATCATGCGGTTTCTGACTAATATTTAGTTCAAAATGTTTGGTGATATAAGAAAATAGTTATAATTTTGCACCCTCATAAAAATTCCCGTTGCAATGAAAAAAGATCTTCATCCGAAAGATTACAGGTTGGTTGTTTTTAAAGATATTTCCAACGATTATGCCTTTTTGTCCAAATCTACCGCCAGAACCAAAGAGACCATTGTTTATGAGGACGGTAAGGAGTATCCGGTCATTAAATTGGAAATTTCACACACATCCCATCCTTTCTATACCGGCAAGATGAAACTGGTGGATACAGCCGGTCGTGTGGATAAATTCAAAAGCCGTTATCAGAAGCACTACGAGAAAAATACTGCGAAATAATTTTACTCAAAACTTAACGAAAGCCTCCTTTTTTTTCGGGGAGGCTTTTTTTTTAGGAAACTCTTTATACTTTTGCATATTAAGGAATTCCGAACGATTTAATCCATACTGAGATGAATTACATTTTGTTTGATGAGAATGCTGTCAGGACCAATTTACTTCCCCTTACTTTTTTAAGACCAGTTGCCGATATCAGGGTTGGAATACTTACCATCAGGGAAAAATGGGAAAAAAGGTTGAAGGCAACCACTTCGACCCTTACGGAAAACTATCTGTCAGTGAAATATCCGATGATCAAATCGGAAGAAAATGTGCTGATCAACGGTTCTGTATGTCCAACCGAGGAGATCATTCAGGCAGTGAAAAATATCAAACCCAACCAGACCATTGTATATCATGATACCATAATCGCCCTCCATGTCACCGATGAAGACCTGGATGGTCTGGGAGATACCTCCGCAGATGGCATCGAAGAGGTCAATATCACTGAAGCACCTTTGAAAATCAATAATTCCTGGGATATTTTTGCCAGGAACGACCAGGCAATAGCCAATGATTTTCTTCTGTTCACCAAAGGCCGGAAATCACAGACCCCGGGGCCGGGCAACACCATCATTGGCAGCAATTTCTTCATTGAAAAGGGTGCCCGTATGGAATCTGTGACCATCAACACCAATACCGGGCCGGTTTACATTGGTAAAGACACGGAGATCATGGAAGGCGCTGTCATCCGGGGACCATTTGCCCTATGTGACCATGCCGAGATTAAAATGGCAGCCAAAATTTATGGGGCTACCACCGTGGGCCCATACTGCCGGGTCGGGGGAGAGGTCAACAACAGCGTTCTTTTCGGATACTCCAACAAAGCGCATGACGGGTTCCTCGGCCATTCGGTGATCGCCGAATGGTGCAACCTGGGAGCCGATACCAATACCTCCAACCTCAAAAATACCTATGATTCGGTCAGGCTCTGGCATTACGGTAAACAAACCTTTGTCAATACCAACCTTCAGTTTTGCGGATTAATCATGGGCGACCATTCCAAATGCGCCATCAATACCATGTTCAATACCGGAACGGTGGTGGGCGTCAATGCCAATGTATTCGGCGCCGGATTTCAGCGAAATTTCATCGCCTCCTTTACCTGGGGCGGAACGGGCGGTTACACCAATTATAGTATCAAAAAAGCAATGGAAGTTGCTGAAATTGTATATCGCAGACGGCATAAGACCTTTGATGACACGGAAAAAGATCTGCTCACCAACGTCTATAATCTTACCCTGAAAAATAAATACCTCTGATCTATTCTTTTCTGGCACACTTGTTGACAATTCACCCTCCATCAATAGTCCGCGACGGATATTGACAATTTTTCCATTATTGAATCATATGACAGACCGAGATCATTGGATATTTTCCGATTATGTGGATGCGGAAGCGGAATTTATTCCGCTTTTAAGTTCTGAAGATGAAGAAGCTATGAACCTGGAGGAGGTGCCCGAAGTACTTCCGGTACTGCCTCTCCGCAACACCGTATTATTTCCCGGTGTGGTGATCCCCATAACGGTCGGACGTGACAAATCGATTCGTTTGATCAGGGAATACTACAAAGGTTCAAAAATTATCGGGGTAGTAGCGCAAAAAGACGCATCGGTGGAAGATCCGGAATTTGACGACCTTTTCCGGATCGGTACCGTAGCGCAAATTATAAAATTGCTCCAGATGCCCGATGGCAGCACTACGGCCATCATTCAGGGAAAACGCCGTTTTACCATCCTCGAACTGATCCAGTCCGACTCCTACATGATGGCCAGGGTGGGGGCTTTTGAAGCCATGGCAGCCATTTCACCCGAAAATGCAGAATTCAATGCACTGGTTGCTTCGCTGAAAGATCTGGCCATCCAGATCATCTCCAAATCACCCAATATGCCATCGGAGGCCGCATTCGCCATAAAAAACATTGAATCGCCTTCCTTCCTGGTAAATTTTATCTCATCCAACCTTGGGATCGACCTCACCGAAAAACAAAAGCTGTTGGAAATCCCAGAACTTACTGAGTTTTCCCATCAGGTACTCGGCCATCTGACCAAAGAACTCCAGGTAGCCGACCTGAAACAGCAAATACAGAACAAGGTGAAAACCGATATGGACAAACAGCAGCGGGACTTTTTCCTGAACCAGCAACTGAAAACCATTCAGGAAGAGCTTGGGGGTAGTCCCAATGCACAGGAAATAAACACTTTGCGTGAACAGGCACGCGAAAAAAAGTGGACAAAAGAGGTAGCAGATATTTTCGAGCGGGAGATGAACAAGCTGCAGCGAATGCACCCCATGGCAGCAGAATACTCAATCCAATCCTCTTACCTTGAAACATTGGTTCAATTGCCGTGGAATGAATACTCCAGCGATAACCTTGACCTGGAGCATGCCAGGGTTATACTGGATGAAGATCACTTTGGCCTTGATAAGGTCAAGGAAAGGATACTGGAGTATCTTGCCGTCATTTCCCTGAAACGCGACCTGAAATCTCCGATTCTTTGCCTGGTCGGGCCTCCCGGTGTCGGGAAGACATCACTTGGAAAAAGCATTGCCCGTGCACTGGGCCGCAAATATACCAGAATGTCACTGGGTGGGCTGAGGGATGAATCCGAACTGCGCGGCCACCGAAAAACCTATATAGGAGCAATGCCCGGACGTATTCTCCAGAGCCTGAAAAAAGTGAAAACCGCTAATCCGGTTTTTGTCCTGGACGAAATCGATAAGGTGATGGGAATGAACATCAATGGCGATCCTCAGGCTGCGCTGCTGGAGGTGCTCGACCCGGAACAGAATGTCGCGTTCTATGACAATTATCTGGAGATCGATTTCGATCTTTCCAGGATCATGTTCATCGCTACGGCCAATACTATGTCAACCATTCATCCCGCTTTGCGCGACAGGATGGAGGTAATTGATTTGCCCGGATACCTGATGGAAGAAAAACTGGAGATAGCCCGCCGGCATCTTCTTCCCAAACAACTTACGGAACACGGAGTTAAAAAGAGTCAGGTGATATTCAGCGACTCCGTCCTTTGCAAAATAATCGAAGATTATACCAGGGAATCGGGCGTGCGTACCCTTGAAAAAAGTATCGCCCGCATCATCCGCAACAAAGTCCGGTCGATTGTTACCGGGGCGCCGTACCAAAAAAGAGTTTCTGCGGAAGATGTATCAAAGATTATGGGAATTCCGCTCTTTCATGCGGAAAAATATCTGTCCTCAGGCGTTCCCGGCGTAGCCACAGGACTGGCCTGGACAGCAGCAGGAGGGGAAATTCTCTTTGTGGAAGTCAGCCTTAGCCGTGGGAAAGGAAACCTCACACTGACCGGAAACCTCGGTGATGTCATGAAAGAATCGGCTACCATTGCCCTCGAATACCTCAAAGCACACAGTCATACATTCGGTCTCGATCCTGCAATATTCGGCAAATGGAACGTGCATATTCATGTTCCCGAAGGCGCCACTCCCAAAGACGGTCCTTCGGCCGGAATTACCATGTTCACTTCACTCGCATCAGTCTTTACTCAGCGGATGGTGAGACCCCGTCTGGCAATGACCGGCGAGATAACCCTGCGGGGAAAGGTCTTGCCTGTCGGAGGTATAAAAGAGAAAATGCTGGCTGCTAAAAGAGCTAAAGTCACCGACATCATCATTTCAGCCGAAAACCGAAGGGACATTGAGGATATTCGTAAAGAATACATTGAAGGACTTTCTTTCCACTATATCAATGAAATGAGTGAAATTAATGCCCTGGCATTGAACGGTGAAAAAGTAAAAAACCCGGTGAACCTGAATTACCAGGTCAGTCCGGATTAATCGGTAACCAGAATTTTCCTTGACCGGACCGTATTCCCGGCTTCCAGTACCATCAGGTATACACCCGGTGTTATACCTTCATTCCGGTAATCAAACCGGTAACAGCCTGGTTGATGGTTTACATCGACCAGCACCGAAATGGTCCTGCCCATGAGGTCGGTAATGGTGATGCGGACATGGGCTGCATCAGGTATCTTATAACTGATCAGGGTTGTATGGCGGAATGGGTTCGGATTATTGGAAATTGACAAATCCTGGGAACCAGCAGGCAACTCCGGAATCCGGTAAATGGTGGTACCCTTTTTCAGCAATATTTTCTGATCCGGGTCAAACACCACACCGACCGGCTTGTCGGTGAAATGAAAGCCGAATATCTGATTATTGATATTGTTTATTACGCTGACCAGGGTATCCGACCCATTGGCAAATTTTATCCTGAAATCCACCGGCATCCTGAAAAATCCTGTGGTAGCCTGTACCTGGTTCATTATGATCACCAATTTCCAATCATTTTGTCCCAGACTGTCTGTTTCATAAGTATTGTGAAAGACCGGATGGTCAGGCCCGTAAATCCATTGATCGAAAAACCAGTCAAGGCTCTCGGCTGCAACCTGATTGACATGTCGCTGAAAATCCGCAGTCACAGCGAAATTAAACCGCAGTAACGGGTCTTCCAGGTACGTTCTAAGCGCCCTGAAGAAGGATGAATCTCCCATAACGTATCGGAGCATATACAAGACGCATGCAGCTTTATTGTAACTGATGGCTTCGTTGTAGAGGGAGTTGGGATTGGGAGTCTGAATGGCCCACGCAGGCTGATAGACCGGCCAGCCGGGATTAGTGGCAAGGTATTGGGAAGCGATCTTATTCATGGCAATCCTGTACAACGAATCTCCATTTGAATGCTCTACCCAAAGTTTCTGACAATAAGTGCCGAAGCCTTCATTCAGCCAGATGTCGGCCCAGGTCCCGCATGTCACCATGTCGCCAAACCACTGATGGGCGTGTTCATGGGCTATGAGGTCCTCATCGGCAAAACCATTTGGCCGCAAATGCACCATGGATTGGTTTTCCATTCCTCCCCATGGGAAAGTTGAATTAAGTGTGGCAAAACCGATCTTTTCAAAAGGATAATTTCCGAACAGGGAGGCATAAAAGTCAGTCATAGGGCCGATAATGGTATCGATCAGGGCAATATTGTCATTGTTTCGGTAATAGAGCATAACAGGAATGGAGTCGGCCGGATCTTGTGAACGCTGGTACCACGACACTTTTGACAGAAAGATATTACGGGCTGAGAGCGTAATCAGATAGGTAGATACGGGAATGTCGGTTTTCCAATGGTAAGTGACCGTATCACCGCTGAACACGGGTTCACCTACCGGTAAACCGTTACTTGCCAAAATGGAAGGGGCTTGCACACGTGCAATAAGTTCCCACGTCGCTTTGTCTGAAGGACGGTCCCAGCATGGCATCCATTTTCTCGCCCCTTCGGGCGGATTGTCGGTGAAGATGGTTCCATAACCGGAATAAAAACCTTTGTCATTGACGTTGTTGTGGTGATAGGCAATCTCAAGATCCATCATTTCGCCGGGCTGATATTGGCGGTCCAGATGAAGTGTCAGCGTATCGGCATGATGATCCCAGTCTGCAACGGGAAGGGCGACTGAATCGATTCCGATGGAACTGCTGATGGCATTCAGCCTGATGATGTTCAATGCAGAATCCACCCGCAGGCTGATCCGTATCTTTGCCGGAAACGAGCGGGGATAGGGTGATTGGAAACAGGAGTAAAAGTCAGCTTCCAGTTTGTACTTAAGTACATCATAACTGTGGCGGGTATAATACCTCGAGGTATCAACGGTTCCTGCCCGGACAACAGGCATTTCAGCCGGAAAAACTACCAGGACAAAGAGAAACAGAAAAGTACGTAACAACATGGCTATGGATGATTGACGATGATTTTTTGATGACAGGTTTCTCTGCCGGCCCTGAGGGTACAAATGTAGGTGCCCGCTGCAAGGTTGCTGAGGTCTGTGTGATATTCGTGAACTCCATCCTGCAGTTGGTTGTCAACCAAAACCCTGGTTAAACGGCCGAGGTGATCCGTGATGGTAAGGGATACTTCACAACGTACGGGAATATCATAGCGGATAGTTGCAGCTCCGTTGACGGGATTAGGCCGGATGTTCAGAACAATCGGTTTTTCAGAAAGATCCGGTTTCCGGGTGTCTCCCACGATGGTACTGGCGCTTTTCAGGACAATATGGCGGTCCGGATCAAAGAAGAGTACAACGGGCTGTTTATTCACGATCCATGAAAAAAACTGATCGTTCACATCGTTCATTACCCGGAAAGTGGTATCAGACCCATCGGTAAAGCGTACCATTACCTCGACCGGCATTTTAAAAAAGACGGTATTGGTCTGGCTCTGTCCGGCATTGAAATTGACTTTCCACTCATTGTTTCCGAGTGGTTGAAAATTATAGGTATTGGAGTAGTAAGGATGGTTTGGCTGAAAAAGCCACTGGTTGAAAAACCAGTCATAATCGTCCCCGGAAAGTTCATTGACTTTGGCCATAAAATCGGGAATTGTCGCCGAATGGTACCGGAGACTTGAGTCGCCGCAATAACCACGAAGCACATCGAAAAACATTGAGTCCCCAAGAACGTAACGAAGCTGATGTACCACGCATGCCGCCTTACAGTATGTGATCGCATAGTTGAACAGCACGCCGGAAGAGGGGGTTGTTACAGCCCAGGCCGGGTCGGATATGGGCCATCCCGGGTTGGCTGAAAGGTAATAATTTGCGTATTCATTGATCCCGCTTTTATAAGTGGCATAGCCATTGGTATGCTCATACCAGAAAGGTTCCGACCAGGTGGCAAATCCCTCGTTCAGCCATATATCGGACCAGGTGGCACAGGTAACCATATCGCCGAACCATTGATGCGCGAATTCATGGGCAACTAGCCCCTCACTCCAGCAACCGGGGCAGAGGCTGGTGAGTGTCTGGTTTTCCATGCCCCCCCACTGGAACTCGTTGTTCAGGGTTGCGAAACCATTCTTGTCAAAAGGATGTTCGGTAAAACTGGCTGAAAAATAATCTGTCATTTCAGGCATAATCGCCATGATGTTGAAGGGGTTTTCCGTTTCATTGTAATAAAAAAGAATCGGAATGCTGTCGTTGGGATTGCTGATTTTATTCCAGTAAACTTTGCCGATCAGATAACCTGCTTTGGAGGAAATCACGGTCAGATAAGTAGCTACCGGATGGTTGGAAATCCAATGATAGATCAGCGTATCGCCAACCATTAAGGAGTCGGCCAGAATACCGTTGGAACCAAGTCTGACATTGCTTTTCACACGTGCAGTCAGTTCCACCAGAGCCTTATCACTGGGTTTATCCCAGCAAGGAAACCAAAAACGGGCCCGGTCAGGCTCATTGTCGGTAAAAACAAATCCTTTGCTGCTGTAGAAGGCATTATCATTGACATCTTTGTGACGGTACCAGATTTTCACAGAGGCAAAACTACCCGGCTGGTAAGTATTGTCAAGCTGAATGGTTAGAATGTCTCCGGAGTGTGTAAATGATTGGGCATTAAGTGTAACAGAATCAATGATCAAACTATAATTTCCTGCATTGAGCCGAATAAAATTCAGGGTTGAATCTACCCTGAAATCCACGATCACGGAACCGCTAAAGCTATTCGGATAAGGGGCGATGTGACAATGGTACAAGTCCAGATCCAGTGTATATTTCTGTACATCAAAACTATGAACCGGTGCTGATGAAGATTGAACTGATTTTGGCCGGAGCAATAGTGAAGACGATGATTTTCTCTGTGAGCATTGATATGAGCCACTTTTTTCGATTTCAGGCTGAGCTGAAAGTGAGCTCCCGGAAAGAAGTAAAACGATTAAATTCAGGGTAATACCCCGGATGATCTGTTTCATGATGCAAAAGTATAATTGGTAGTGGGTGAAGTTTGTCTCCGGCAAATTTATGGTTTTTTTGCGCCTGCTGTGAATCCGGTAACAAAAAACCAATATTTTTGCCGGTACCATGAGATTTCTCCTGTTCATTTTCGTCTGTCTCTCCCTTATATCCTGTGAGCAAAGTAATACCGGCACGGATGGAACTGTATTCAGGTATAACGAATCCGCCAATATTACTTCGCTCGACCCGGCATTTGCCCGGGATCAGGCGATCATATGGGCGACCAACCAGATTTTCAACGGCCTGGTTCAACCCGATACCGAGGCACGTATCAGGCCCTGCATTGCCCGCCGTTGGGAAATCACCGACAACGGTTTGATCTACACTTTTTATCTGCGGGATGATGTTTTTTTTCATGATGACCCGGTTTTCCCTCATTCGAAGGGGAGGAAGGTATCGGCCCCCGATTTCGTCTATTCACTCCGTCGTCTGACCGATCCTTCAGTGGCGTCCCCGGGCGCATGGGTGATGAATGCACTGGATCCTGACACTGCAAATCCTGCCATTGAAGCAGTCGACGATACCACCCTGCGCATCAGGCTGCGGGAACCTTTTCCTCCTTTGCTTTCGCTGCTGTCCATGCAATATTGTTCGGTCGTACCCCGGGAAGCAGTAGAGTTTTACGGAACCGGTTTCAGGAACCATCCGGTAGGGACGGGCCCCTTCCGTTTTAAATTATGGAAGGAAGGGGTAAAATTGGTACTGGAGAAGAATCCTGAATATTTTGAATCGGAGAACGGAGAAAGGCTGCCATTCCTCGAGGCAGTTGCGATCTCTTTCATTCCCGACAAACAAACGGTGTTTCTGAATTTCCTTCAGGGAAAATTCGATTTCATGTCGGGGATTGATGCAGCTTATAAAGATGAACTGCTGACTTCCGGCGGAGCCTTACAACCTGAATACAAAGAGCGGATCAACCTGATCAGCCAGCCATATCTGAATACCGAATATCTCGGTTTCGTGGTAGATCCTTTAAAAAATGAACAGCGACCACTGCTGGACCCTAAAGTCAGACAGGCCATTAACCTGGCTTTTGATCGTAAAAAAATGATTCGGTTTCTTCGCAATAACCAGGGAACTCCAGGCATTCAGGGGATAATCCCTAAAGGTTTGCCGGCCTTCGACAGCTTAAAGGTATATTACCATCATGATCCTAAAAAAGCGGCATTGCTGCTGGCAGAAGCCGGTTACCCGGAAGGGAGGGGTTTGCCGCCGGTCACCCTGGTCAGTACACCGGAATACTTAGATATCTGCAGGTACATCCAACACCAGGTCTCGGAACTGGGCATGAACCTGAAAATCGAGGTCAGCACACCGGCCGCCATGAAAGAGATGAAAGCCGAAGCCAGGCTGGGCTTCTTCCGCGCATCATGGATCGCTGACTATCCTGACGCCGAGAATTACCTTTCCATGTTCCTCTCCCGTAACTTTTGTCCCCAGGGGCCCAACTATACCCACTACAGTAATGCACGCTTTGACGAGCTGTACCATCAGGCTATGATGACGGTTGATGACGACACGAGGATCAGGCTAT
Organism: uncultured Draconibacterium sp.; assembly: GCA_964387205.1. Classification (GTDB taxonomy): domain Bacteria; phylum Bacteroidota; class Bacteroidia; order Bacteroidales; family FEN-979; genus CAIVAT01. The sequence continues at coordinate 13,296 of CAYLVY010000037.1, read as the reverse complement.
ACCGCGAGATGGAGGATATCATGATGGCAGAGGCACCTGTGGTGGTGCTCTATTATGACCAGGTACTCAGGTTTACAGGAAAAAATATTACCGGACTGGGTAGCAATCCTATGAACCTGCTCACGCTGAAAAACGTCAGAAAGTTACAGTAAGGCCGTCATGTGCCAAACGCATATATGCTGGTAAACCGGCATTGACTTCGGCATGAAGTCCCATCTGGTGACTGATATGGGTGAAAAAACCCATTTCCGGCCGGATCTCCTCCATTATGGCCAATGCCTCCTCGAGGTTAAAGTGTGAATAGTGTTTTCTTTTTCGTAATGCATTTAATACCAAAATTTTAGAACCCCGGATTTTCTCTTTCTCTCTTTCAGTGATGAACACAGCATCGGTGATGTAACAAAGATCCCCGATCCGGAAACCATACACATACTGTTTCTCTCCGTAATGAAGAGCCTTTACGGGGTTTATTTTCAGATGCTGTATCCCGAAAGGTTTGTTTTCGATCCGGTGCAGTTCGATCTCCGGAACGCCCGGATAAGGGTTTTTGCTGAAAGCATAGGAAAATTCTTTCCGAATGCTTCGCATAACCTCCGCTGATCCATAGACATTTGCAGGCCGCTGCATGAAATAATTGAATGCCCGCACATCGTCAAGCCCACCCAGATGATCTTTGTGGCTGTGGGTGATCAGGATTGCATCAAGGTTTGTGACTTGCTCCCTGAGCATTTGCTGTCTGAAATCGGGCCCGGTATCAATGACGAGTCTCAGGCCTTCAGTTTCGACCATAAGGGAACACCTCAGCCGCTGATCCCGTTCATCAGCGGAGCAACATACCTCGCATTTGCAACCAATTACCGGTACACCCTGTGATGTGCCGGTTCCGAGAAAAGTGATCTTCATCGGTGAAAAATTTCCGGCAAAGATACGATTCCAAAATATCTGCGGTGGTTCCTCGTTTGATTGCTGAACTATATCTGATAGCAGCCTTGAAATTTCTTATCTTTGCCATCATTTTTAATAATAGCTGATAAGTATGTTTGGAAAAATCAGAAAGAAGATTGGTCAGTACTATTTTAAAAAGGAGAATGCCAGTTCAGTCCGCCAGTGTCAGATGACCAATCTGCGGGATGCCCGGAAAATAGGGATCCTGTACACAGTTAACGAAGTGTTTGACTATGAAAGAGTGGCCGAATTTGTCACCCAGCTTCAGGGGGAACAGAAAGAGGTCAAAGCGCTGGGTTTTGTCAGCAACAAGAGCTTAATTGAACGGTTTTTACCAAAACTTTCATTCGATTTCTTTTCAAAGAAAGACCTTACCTGGTTTTATAAACCGATCCACAATCAGGTGCGCGATTTTATTGATAAAGAGTTTGACCTGCTGATCGACCTGAGCATGCACGACAGTTTCCCGCTGAAATATATTGCAGGACTGTCCAATGCCCTCTGCCGGGTGGGAAAATTTTCGGAAGAAAATACCGAATATTACGACCTGATGATCGATGTCAAGCCCAACATGACCAGTGAAGATTATCTGGGTAATATCCGCCACTATCTAACGGTGATCAACAATAATGCGAAAAAATTCTGAAAAGTTCAGGGGTACCGGTGTTGCCGTGGTTACCCCGTTTCTTGTTTCCGGTGCCATTGATTTTTACTCCCTGGAGCGACTTTTAGATCACACCATTGGTGGCGGGGTCGATTACATTGTTTTATTGGGTACCACAGGAGAGTCACCCACGGTATCCAAACAGGAAAAAAAGACCCTGGTGGAGTTTACAGCCGAAAGGATTGCCGGAAGGGTTCCTCTGATAGTTGGAGCAGGAGGCAACTGCACCTCTGATGTGGTTCTGGCTATTCACGGAACGCCGATGAAGGGAGTGGATGGGATATTATCCGTGAGCCCTTATTATAACAAGCCACAACAGGAAGGAATTTTCAGACATTATAAAACCATTGCCGAAGCAAGCCCCGTGCCGGTGATTCTGTACACCGTCCCGGGCAGGACCGGAGGGTATATCAGTGCTGATACCACCCTCAGGCTGGCCGATTCCTGCGAAAATATAGTGGCGATCAAGGAGGCTTCCGCCAATATGGATCAGATTTTTCAGGTCATCGCGCGTAAACCGGACGACTTTCTCGTCATTTCTGGCGATGACGCCCTGACCCTGCCCCTGATGGCCGCCGGAGCCGACGGAGTGATCTCGGTTACCGCCAACGCCCTTCCGGAGATGGTTTCAGGAATGGTGAACGCTGCATTGAGAAATGATTTTCCCGAAGCCCGCAACTTTCATTATCGTATGCTCGATTTTACCCAGGCATTGTTCAGCGACGGCAGCCCCGCCGGCATAAAATCGGCGCTGAGTGCCATGAACCTGTGCGAAAATGTACTCAGGCTCCCCCTGGTCGAAGTGCAGCCACACGTGGAGAAAACCATACACAACCTTTTAAATAAATTATTGAACTAATGATACGGTTCGTTCTTATTGCATGTTGTCTGGCCTGGATGACCTTTGTTTCGCTGCCGGCTTTCACGCAACCTGTGGATCAACAGGTTATCGATAGTATTTTCAACCGTAACGGAGAGATATGTTTCAAATTCCGCATCCAGAATAAACAGGAAATCTCCCGTCTTACCCGGATCATTTCGATTGACGATGTCAGTCGAAACATCGTGATCGCCTATGCAAACCGCGGTGAATTTGAGGAATTCCTTAAACTCGGAAAAGAATATAAAATACTGCAGTCGCCCGGAACACTGATCAGACCGGAAGAACTTACCGGACCAGGCCAAGCCACTCTCCGTCAGGGCCAAACCCAATGGAACTTTTACCCAACTTATCAGCAGTACGTAGATTTTATGACAGGATTTGCCAC
>CAYLVY010000037.1:0-10409 GCA_964387205.1 uncultured Draconibacterium sp. | reverse complement strand
ATACCGTTGGTTATTCTCTTCAGGGCCGGTTGATCCTTGCTATCAGGATCAGTGACAATGTTAATGACGAAGAAGCAGAACCCCAGGTTCTTTACACCTCCTCCATTCACGGGGATGAGACCACCGCTTATGTGTTAATGCTCCACCTGATCGATCATCTTCTGCAAAATTACGGAACCGATCCGGAGTTGACCGAACTTATCAACACCACAGAAATCTTCATCAACCCGCTTGCCAACCCCGACGGTACCTATCATGGAGGTGATAATTCGGTATACGGTGCCATTCGTTATAATGCCAACTATATTGACCTGAACAGAAATTATCCCGACCCGAAAGCCGGTCCGCACCCCGATGGCAATGAATGGCAGGTGGAAACCCAGGCCTGGATGGCTTATGCCGAGGCCAACCATTTCACACTGTCGGTAAATTTCCATGGCGGTGCCGAAGTATTCAACTACCCTTGGGATACATGGATTAAATTGACTGCTGACGACCAATGGTGGCAGTTTGTCGGCAGGGAATGGGCAGATACTGTTCACCAATATGGGCCCCCGGGATATTTCACCTTTCTGAATAATGGCATTACCAACGGAAATGCCTGGTATGAAATCACCGGCGGCCGGCAGGATTATATGAATTACTGGCACCAGTGCCGTGAAGTGACCCTTGAGATTTCTGATATTAAATTACTACCTGTCAGTCAATTAATACCACACTGGGACTACAATTATCGTGCTTTTATCAACTACATGAAGCAGGCACAATACGGATTCAGAGGGATTGTTACCGATACGGTCACCGATATGCCGGTGGAGGCGAAAGTCTTTATTCAGGGACACGATAAGGATAATTCGGAAGTCTATTCCCGGCTTCCTTCGGGTTTTTATACCCGCCCGATATTCGAAGGGAGTTATAAAGTCACCGTATCTGCCCCGGGTTACTACACCAAAACCATCCCGGGTGTTCAGGTGTGGAACCGGCAGACTACCACCCTGGATGTTCAGCTTCGTCCGCTGACATTCGATGCGCAGGATCGAACGGAAGAGAAACTGCTGATCTATCCGAACCCTTGCGACGGCCGCTTCAGAATGGAATTTGGGAAAACCCTGGTCCATTCATTGAGTTCCTACCAAGTCTTGAACATGATGGGGGAGATCATCCATTCCAGGCCGCTTGACCATGAATTTGACCGAAATCTTGCTGAAGTGGACCTCAGTCATCTTCCCGCCGGCGTCTATTTTGTAAAAATCAACACTGGCTACAGGATATTGATGGATAAACTGATCATCAGGAAATAATCACCTGATTTATTCCCCGATTCGGATGCCCGTATCGAAGACCACGCGGAAAGCAATCCAGCCCAGCAGGGTGATCAGCAGGTATATCCTGTTGATTTTCAATGATCTTGGCTCTTCATCAAAATAAAGATCTTCAATTCCCGGACATTTCATAAGCACCGGAATGATGAGCAGTATCATCGTTCCATTCACCATAAGTTCGAAGAAATTAATTTCCGGGATCATGAACAGCGCAATGACCAGATTTCCTGCAAAAAATGGCCAAAGGAACTGCATGTTGATGAATTTTTGACAGTCACGGCTGCGAAGTACGTTGAAGTAAGAGTTGGCTGAATAGAGTGCCTGACGGGCCAGCAAAAGACCAATGATGAACAACACTAGGAAGGCACTGATGGTCAGAATGAGTTTGCCGGTGTCCATGATGAACATATACAGGATTACAAATCCAAAGCCTTTGCCCATGATAGCTCCCACCAGAATTTCGCCGAAAGAGCCGGTCAGGGCATGAAACAGCGACCATAGAAGCAGGAGCCTGAGCAACCCGGTTTCGGTGGAGACCCTGATATATACGATGGTGAATATTCCCGAAAGCATCAGCATAAAGAGCGGACTGCTGCTGAATACAATATTGATGGCATCCACTGTCCAGTCCTTGCCCCTTATCAGAAAGTCGACACCGTGATAATACAGATGGGCAGGTATGTGATTAACGGTCGCTGCAAGTCCTGTAACGAGGATATCAAGCAGATTTAATATCAGATAGGAAAGCAGAAACAGAATAAGAGAATTGAAAAAGACGACGCGTGGAGTAGATCCTTTAAAAGCCGACCGGTCGGCCTCCCTGACCTCCGGAAAGGAAAACAGGGTTCCTTTCCGGGCAGTGAACCTGATTTTCCTGTAAGCGCTGTACCATCTTCGCGCCGTTGTTTTTTCAACGCCCATATCAGAATTTATCAGCCAGCGGAGGAAATACGTCGGTCGGGTAAGAATGGTTATCCAACTTTTTTCTGATCTCACCAAATGCAGCAATGGTTTTTTCCACATCTTCAGGGCTGTGGGCTGCAGTGGGGATCAAGCGCAACATGATCACCCCTTTGGGTACCACCGGATAGATGACAACGGAGCAGAAAATTCCGTAGTTTTCCCGGAGGTCGGCAATAACCTGGCCTGCTTCCATCGGACTGCCTTTTAAAAATACCGGCGTTACCGGTGATTGCGTATTACCAATATCGAAACCTTTTTCTTTGAGCCCATTCTGAAGCGCTTTGACGATGGTCCACAATTTCTCACGGAGTTCAGGCCGGGTACGGATCATATCCAGTCGTTTCAGGGAACCGATCACCATGGGTAACGGCAGGGATTTGGCATAGATCTGCGAACGCATATTGTAGGTCAGGGCCCTGATGATCCTGCGTTCACTGGCGACGAACGCGCCGATTCCCGCCATAGCCTTGGCAAAAGTTCCGAAATAGACATCCACACCTTCCATAACCGATTGTTCCTCGCTCGTACCGGCTCCGGTGTGGCCCATGGTGCCGAATCCATGCGCATCGTCCACCAGCAACCTGAACCCATATTTGTCCTTGAATTGCAGGATACCTTTCAGATTTCCCAGATCACCGGGCATACCGAAAACCCCTTCCGTGATGACAAGAATCCCGCCACCCGTGGAATCTGCAACCTTGCGGGCATGAATAATCTGGCTTTCAAATTTCTCTACGTCATTATGCGGAAAAACAAACCTTTTACCAAGGTGCATGCGGAGACCATCCAGAATACAGGCATGCGATTCCGAGTCATAGACAACAACGTCGTGCCGGTCAACGAGAGAGTCGATGATCGAAACCATTCCCATATAACCGTAATTCAACAGGTAGGCCGACTCTTTTTTCTCAAAATCAGCAAGTTCCTGTTCCAGTTGCTCGTGATATCTGGTTTGTCCCGACATCATGCGTGCACCCATCGGGGCAGCCAGGCCAAACTGTCGCGAAGCTTCGGTATCCGCTTCCCTGACTTCCGGATGGTTAGCCAACCCGAGATAATTATTTAAACTCCAGACGATCATGGGTTTCCCCCTGAAAGTCATGTGACTGGATATCTCGCCTTCGAGTTTCGGAAAGGAGAAATAACCAAATCCTTGTTCGGCGTACTGGCCCAAAGGCCCCATATGACCTGCTACTTTTTCGAAAATGTCCACGTTCTGAAGAGTTTTGAATGAAACAAAGGGTTACATCTGTTGAGCCTGCAAAAGTACGAAAACAAATACTTTTTTCCCATGGCTTGCCGTTATGAATCAGTTATCTTGTGAACATAACGCATTTTTTTCTAATTTTGCACCATGAATAGCAAGCTTCCCATCATTGCCAGCCTACTCCTGCTTGTTCTATTTTCCTCCTGTTCCTTTCAGAAACTCCTGAAAAATGGCACCATTGACGAGAAATTCGAGAAAGCCATGGAACTGTACGAAAAAAAAGATTACACACGGGCGCTGCAGCTCTTTGATCAGCTTTCCGGGGCAATGAGGGCAACCGATAAAGCGCAGAAAATAGCTTACTACTACCCGTTTTGTTATTACTACCAGAAAGACAATACCCTTGCATCGTACTATTTCAAAAGGTTTTACACCAGTTATCCGAATGCTGCCGAAGCCGAGGAGTGCCTCTATATGAGCGCATACTGTAATTTTCTCAATTCCCCTGAATACAGCCTTGATCAGTCGGCAACATACGAAGCACTGAAGGATCTCCAGCTTTTTACCAACACTTTTCCTGACAGTAAAAGGGTGTCGGACTGTAATGAGTTGATGGACCTTCTGCGATATAAACTGGAGATGAAAGATTACCGGATCGCCAGGATGTATTACCGTATGGAGGATTTTGCTGCCGCTATCCAGATGTTCAACAATATTCTGAAGGATTATCCTGACTCCCCTCACAAGGAGGAGCTGATGTTCCTGATTGTCAAAGCCGGTCATCGATTTGCCATTGAAAGCATCCTCGACAAGCAGAGAGAAAGACACAGCCAGGTTATTGCGGCATACAACGATTTCAATGCCTTATATCCGGCCAGCAGTTATCAGGCTGAAGCAAAACAGATGAGAGAGAGATCGCAGCAACAACTGGAGGCACTTTCAGGCAGCGACCAATATAAATTGGATCATAAAAGTTTAAGAATCAAAGAAAAACGACAATAATTTATGGACTACAAAAAAGTCAAGACCGACGTTAACGCCATTACCCGGAATATTGAAGACTTTACCCGCGGAACCAATAATGTTTACGAAACGGTTGCGGTACTCTCCAAGCGTGCCAACCAGATCGGGTCTGAAATCAAAGAAGAACTCAACCAGAAACTGGCCGAATTTGCTTCGAACAATGACAACCTGGAAGAGGTTTTTGAAAACAGGGAGCAGATTGAAATTGCCAAATTTTATGAGCACCTGCCTAAACCTACCCTGATCTCTATTCATGAATACCTGAACAACGAAGTTTATTTCAGAAATCCTGCCAAGGAGCGCCCGGAGGATTTTTAAAATACGGAAAAACAGGATGTTGAAGGGTAAAAAAATCGTCATTGCCATCACTGGCAGCATTGCTGCCTACAAAATTCCCTTGCTCGTCAGGTTGCTGGTGAAAGAGAAAGCGGAGGTCAGAATAATTATGACACCCGCGGCAACCGGTTTCGTAACCCCGCTTACATTATCCACCCTGTCGCAGCAACCGGTCACCATTGAACCATATAACCCGGAAACCGGGGAATGGAATAACCATGTAGAACTTGGCCGATGGGCCGACCTGATGCTTTTCGCCCCGGTAACCGCCAACACGCTGGGCAAGATGGCTAACGGTATTGCAGATAATTTTCCGGTTACTGCCTATCTCTCTGCCAAATGCCCTGTTTTTATTGCACCTGCGATGGACCTGGACATGTACCTGCATCCCGCTACCCAAAAAAATATTGGAATTTTACGTGAATATGGCCATCACATCATCGAGCCCCAGACCGGTGAGTTGGCCAGCGGCCTGACCGGGCCGGGCAGAATGGAGGAACCGGAAAACATTCTGTCCATTCTCTCTGAACATGTTAGCTTCCAACAAAGTTTCACGAAAAAAAAAATCCTGATCACCGCAGGCCCTACGTATGAAATTATTGATCCGGTGAGGTTTATCGGGAACCACAGCAGCGGGCTCATGGGATTTGAACTCGCCAGGGAATTCGCTGCAAGAGGGGGTAAGGTTGAGTTGGTTACCGGACCAACTTACCTGACAGCCAGCGAACCCGGAATTTCCTGCCACCATGTTGTCAGTGCCGATGAGATGTACCGGCAGTGTATGACCCATTCCCGGGACGCGGATATCATCATCATGGCTGCTGCCGTGGCTGACTATACGGTCGAAAACCCTTCACAGGAAAAGATCAAAAAGCAAAAAAGTAAACTGACACTCGAACTTACACCCACCATTGATATATTACTGGAACTGGGAAAAAACAAAAGGAAAGGTCAGTTGCTCATAGGATTTGCCCTGGAAACGGATCATGAAATTGAAAACGCCGGCACGAAACTGAAGAAAAAGAACCTGGATTATATTGTTCTGAACTCACTCCGGGAGCCCGGCGCAGGATTCGGCCACCTTACCAATAAAGTGACAATCCTCGATAAACAGGGCGTTGTCTTCCGGGGGGAACTGAAATCCAAACGGGAAGTTGCCCGCGACATTATTAACATCATAACGGACAGGTCATGAAGCAACACAGATTTATTCAATGGATTGTGCTCCTGGTTATGCCCCTCTTTTCCCATTCATTTGCCGGTGCCCAGGAATTAAACTGCATGGTCAGCATCAATACCTCCAAGGTTGAAGGTACTGATAAACGTATGTTTGAAACGCTTCAGAATGCCATGTACGAATTCATGAATAACCGTAAATGGTCCAATTTCAATTTCAGGAACGAAGAACGGATTGAATGTACCATGCGGATCACGGTCAATGAGCGGATCACGGCCGATGAGTTCAAAGGGACCATGAGCGTGGTGGTGAGACGGCCGGTATTGAACAGTTCCTATAACACCACGCTGATCAACTCCGTGGACCGTAACATTCATTTCAAATATGTTGAATATCAGCCTCTTGATTATTCCGATGGTACCTTTACTTCCAATCTTACCTCCATTATGGCCTTTTATGCCTATACTATCCTGGGTTATTATATGGATTCATTTTCCGCATACGGAGGGACGGCATTTTTCGAAAAAGCACAGGAAATAGTGAATTCCGCTCAGGGGACCTCCGAACTAGGTTGGAAAGCGTTCGACAGCGAGCGTAACCGTTACTGGCTTGTCAACAATATGCTTAATCCCGCTAATGCAGGATTAAGGGACTTTGCTTACCGTTACCACCGGCTGGGGCTGGACCTTATGTATGATAAAGTAGATCAGGGCCGGACTACCACCTCTGAAGCCATCGAAATTCTCCAGAAAGTATATAGTTCAAAACCAAATCTTTATGGCCTTCAGATCATTTTTGATGCGAAAAATGAAGAGTTTGTCAATATATACAGCGATCAAAGGGTTCCCCCGATGGAAAAAAACAGCATTGTGAATATTCTCCGCGAAGTCGACCCTGCCAACAGTTCCAAATATCAGAAAATTCTCACTGCCAACTGACACACTCCAACGGCTTTCCATTTAATCCCCGCTTGAGATGCTGTCCCGATTGATCATTCATAATTACCTCCTGATCCGACAACTCGATATCGGGTTTGATCCGGGATTTTCCGTCATCACCGGCGAAACCGGATCCGGTAAGTCGATACTGCTCGGAGCCCTCGGCCTGATACTGGGTCAGCGTGCAGATGCGGGAGTGCTCTGGAACAAAGATCACAAATGCATCATTGAAGGGCATTTCAATGTCCGGGAGTACCGGTTCGAGGCGCTCTTTACCCGTCATGACCTTGATCCTGATGATACCCTCATCATCAGAAGAGAGATTAATCCTGCCGGTAAATCCCGGGCGTTCATCAACGATACCCCGGTGGGGCTTTCTATACTCAAAGAATTCGGTGACCAATTGGTAAACATTCATTCACAACATAGTATCCTGACATTGAATGAAGCAGCATTCCAGCTGCGCGTTCTTGACGATTTTGCCGGGCTGCTTTCTGAAACTGCAGCCTACAGGCAGCAATTCCGTCAGTATTCTGAGATGAAGGAACGTCTCGCTGTACTCAAGGAGAAATCCAGGGTAGCAACGGAAGAACAGGACTATCTGGCCTTTTTATTCCGGGAACTGGAAGATGCCCATCTGAACGAGGGAGAATACGCTGAACTGGATGAAAAAATGGGTTTTCTCCAAAATGCTGAGGAGATCAGAAGTATCCTGCAGCGTGCCGGTTTTCTGATGAGCGGCGAGGAGTCCGACGTTCTTTCCCGGCTCTCGGAAGTCATCAGGGACCTGTCATCCGTTGGCAGGTTCAATACCGGGATCAAAACAATCCAGGAACGCTTGCAGGCCAACTATATCGACCTTAAGGATGTTGCCGGCGAGATCAGCCATATGGCTGATACGGTAGAGGTTAACCCGGAAGAGATGGAACGGGTTTCACGGCGCCTTGATATGATCAACCGCCTGTTAAGAAAGCACCATGTTAATTCGGAGGGAGAGTTAATCAATCTAAAAAAACAAATCGAAGGAAAAATTACGGGAGCCGATAACCTGCAGGAAGAAATCGCCACCCTGACCTCTCTCCTGGCCGGAATCGAATCTGAATTACAGCGGGAGGCCGTACAACTTTCCCAACGGCGCAAACAGGCGGCGCCTGGTTTTGAAGCAACCCTGACGGCACTTCTCGGTAAACTGGGAATGCCGCGGGCCAGGTTTTCCATTACCTTCACCCAGACCAACGAACTGAACAGCGAAGGTTACGACAAAATCCGCTATATGTTCAGCGCCAACCGAGGGACTCCACTGCGTAGCCTTTCAGAAACGGCTTCCGGGGGAGAACTCTCCAGACTGATGCTCGCCGTCAAATCTATGATCAGTGATAAAAAAATGCTACCTACCATAATATTCGACGAGATCGATAATGGTGTTTCCGGTGAAACAGCAGGCAGGGTAGGGGCGATCCTTCAGGAAATGGGGTCGGGGATGCAGGTAATCGCGATCACACACCTGCCACAGATCTCCGGAAAAGGAACAGCCCATTACCTGGTTAAAAAAGTCGAGACCGCCGTGGGAACCGAAACCCTTATCATTCGCCTGAATAAAGAAGAACGGACAGAAGAAATTGCACGAATGTTAAGCAATGAAGTTGTGACTGATGCTGCCCGGACTGCAGCCGGTGAATTGATGGGCGATCCGTCACCATTACCCTAATTAAAAGAAATAAAACTATGAGTCATAATTTACTTACCGGAAAACGGGGGATCATTTTTGGAGCCCTTGACCACAAATCAATTGCATGGAAAATCGCCGAAAGGGCCTATGATGAAGGTGCCAGATTCACACTGTCCAACCTTCCGGTTGCGCTCCGATTTGGTGAAATCAAGGAGTTGTCTGAAAAATGTCAGGCCGAGATCATCCCGGCTGATGCCACTAATGTGGAAGAACTCGAACATGTTTTTAAACGCTCCATGGAACTGCTTGGCGGGAAAATACATTTCGTGCTCCATTCCATCGGCATGTCGCCGAATGTCCGTAAACAACGTGACTATGACGATCTGGATTACGGATATTTCCTGAAAACCATCGATATCTCCGCGCTATCCTTTCATAAGATGCTTCAGGTAGCCAAAAAACTGGATGCCATCGAAGAATGGGGATCGGTCCTGGCCCTATCCTATATTGCCGCGCAGCGTACGCTGGTCGGATACAACGATATGGCAGATGCCAAAGCCCTTCTCGAATCGATCGCGCGAAGTTTCGGCTATATTTACGGCAGGGAAAAACACATCCGGATCAATGCCATTTCCCAGTCACCTACCAGGACTACCGCCGGAAGCGGCATCAGGGGCATCGACGGTTTGCTCGATTTTACCGACCGGATGTCACCCCTGGGAAATGCAACTGCCGATGAATGCGCCGATTTTTCAATCGTACTCTTTTCCGACCTTTCAAGGAAAGTGACGATGCAGAATATATATCACGACGGTGGTTTCTCCAGTATGGCCATGAGCCTGAAAGCCATGACACAGTATAATAAATGCCTCGAGGACAACGCTAATTTATAGCGGTTCCATCATCGCTTTTTTTTATCTTTGCCATCCTTTTAAAAAGGTTTATATCAAATAATATAATTACAGATGAAGATACTTGTATGCATTGGGAATGTGCCCGATACTACCACCAGAGTCAAATTCACCGATGGACTGGCGCGACTGGATACAACCGGTATTCAATGGGTGATCAACCCATGGGATGAACTGTCGCTGACCCGCGCACTCGAACTGAAAGATGATCCTGCTAATCCGGTCGGTTCAGTTACTGTGGCACATGTGGGTTTAATCGGTGCCGAGCCCACTATCAGAAAAGCCCTGGCCATTGGCGCCGACGACGCCATCAGGATCAATGCAGAACCTGCCGAAGCCTACTTTGTGGCATCGCAACTTGCACGTGTGATCAAAGAAAACCCTTTCGACCTGATATTGTGCGGCATAGAGGCCAGCGATCATAACGGTTCGATGGTAGGCGCCATGCTTGCGGAGATGTTGGATTACACGCTGATTTCGGGTGTTTCCGGAATTTCTATGGAGCAGGATAAATGGATCGTGAACCGCGAAACAGATGGGGGAAGGGAAATTCTGAAGGCAGCATCACCATTGGTCGCCGTCGTGCAGAAAGGAATTGCAAAAGAACCCCGGATCGCTGCCATGAGAGGAATTATGATGGCAAGGAGCAAACCCTTAAAGGTTGTGGAACCTATTGACGTGGAAACACTGACAACACTTGTCACGTTTGAATTGCCCAAACCCAGGGCTGCATGCAAATTTGCTGATCCTGAAAATCCGGCTCAACTCATTGAAATGCTTCAGAATGAAGCAAAAATTATTTAATATTTGAATTTTAGAAGATAACGATATGTCCGTATTGATATTTGTTGAAAACTGGGATG
>CAYLVY010000036.1:0-30180 GCA_964387205.1 uncultured Draconibacterium sp. | reverse complement strand
ACCGGAAAGCCGGTAGTCGGCATTTTCCTGCTCACTTCGTGAAGCGATCTGCCCCGAGATCTGCCCCGGTCGGACGATAGGCCCCGACAGAAGCTGAGGGAACATGAAGATGTAAAGGGCGTAATCATCCGGTCGGCTGAAAAACGGATGACGACGTTTATAGACCTCAAAAGTATAAGCAAGTTTCTGGAATGTTATGAACGATATGCCCACGGGAAGTGCAATGCGGGTCCATTGGGCGGGTGGTGAACCTGCCAGGGAGAGGAGGTCGTTAAACTGATCCACGAAAAAATTCATGTACTTGAAATAGATCAGGATCCCGAGGTTCATCGCCACGGAGGTCCAGAAGAGCATCTTTCGCAGCATTCCCTCCCGGCCGGCCATGAAACGGATCAGGGCATAATCAACCACCACCGATCCTGCAACCCAGAAAATGAATTTCGGCGCCCCCCAGGCATAGAACAGGATGCTGGTGAGAAGTATAAACCAGTTTTTAAATTTTCTGTCGATCATGTAATAGATGATCAGAAAGGCGGGCAGGAAATAGAGTAAGAAGAGGCTGCTGTTGTATATCATGGGTTACCGTTTCAATGGGAAGGCAATGATTTCCGGTTTTCGGGATGATTTTTAAGTTCCTGGTTGGTCAGGTGGATGGCGTCGAGACGCATCATATGGTCAACGGAGATGTTCCGCGACCGGGCTTTCTCTTCGATGGCGCGCATCCACTCCGGGTTGTTTTCCATGGTATGCCGGAACTCTTTGATTCTGGTCGCACCGGGATAGAGGTGGTCATAAGCTACATCCACCCAGCCATAGCCCAGATCGCCATAGCCCCCGTTGGTCTGGAGCAGGATGACCACATCCTGGCTGAAAATTCCTTCGGTAAAGTCGATTTGTCCGACATTTTTCGGAGATGAGAACTGATCGGGATAAACTTCATTGTTGTAATACCAGAAATCGGTATTACTGAAAGTGTTTTCGATGATCTTGTTGTAGTACCAGTACCAGTAAAAACTATCGCCGATGAAGAGGGCGCGCGGTTTTGGTTTCACTGAATCGTAAACATAACGGAAGGCGGGATAAGCCATGGGCGGGTGAGATATCTCACGGATGAGGTTCATCGTGCGTTCCTGGTCGTTGTCATCGTCGCGGGCATGATCCACGAGGATCAGTGAATCGGTGACCATCCGGGGGATATTCCGTTGCAGCCTGACGGCAAGCCATTGGTGCAACGAGTCGGCGCAACGGTAAGCCCCGTAACTGCTCCAGTGGATGCCGGTTTTCGGGTAGAGCATGTATTTCGCGGTATCTTTCATACTAACCAACCAGCGGTTGAAATCGATATGATTGATGCCCAATTCGTTGCATCGTTGCAGGTAATATCCGTAATTGGTTACCGGATGGTGTTTCCGGAGGAACCGACCGGGGATGTATTCAGGATAATAGAATCCTTTCCCGGGGGCGAAGATCACCAGGAGGGTGATCCCTTTCTCTTTTTGCAGGTATTCCTGGAGAAATTTGAGTTGTTCCGTTTTTCGATCGATGTAATATTTGCCGGCAAAATCGACACCGGTAAAGCCTTTGATGTAGGAATCGGCAAAAAGGTAACCCTCTTTGCCCACAACCATTTTTTCGGCGTGGGCAATGGAAAACAGCGAATAATCGATCTGGTTGTAAAGCCTGACCAGCCAGGGTTTAAATCCTACCGAATCTTCCAGGCTCAGGCGAAGTTTTTCCTGATATTCGCCGGTCATGAAGGTGGAGCAGGAGAATGCCGGTCGCCCGGTAGCGGTAAAGTAACCGTTCAATGGTTTGGTCACCACGATGCCGTATCGTTTTTGGACGGCGCTCAGGCAAAGCATGCCTGTCAGAAGGAGAAAGAGTGTATTCTTGATCCGGTTCATGAAGGAATTTCCGGGCTAAGTACGACCAGCCGCGCGGCATGCCGCAAATGTAGTAAAAATTGGGGTTGGGATCATGGTTTATGCATCTCATTCCAATGGTAGAAGAAGCGAACGGATAGGTCATCGGCGAAGAGAGGCTTCATCCGTGAATTTTCCAGGGTCAGTTGCAACAGGGTTGCCGTATCGTTCACATCCGGGATGATAAACCGGTGGCTGACTTGTTTCCATTGTCCGGGGCAGGAAGGAATATGGAAAGTGTCCCGGAGCATTAACTGATCGTTGCTTATGACGGAAAAGGTGATCAGAGCTCCTGAAGGGATCATGCCTGGTTGAAAGATCCACAAACCGGTTTCCAGCCCTTTCGGCCATGGGTAACCGAATTCAAACAGCCGGCCCTCCCAGAGCACAGTTTTTCCGGGAGGCAATCCGGCTGCAAGGCTGTATTGACCGGAACGGGTAAAGACCCTGGAGGGTTTCCTGCCGGGAAAGATGGCAAGGTTTTCGAAATCGTTCTCTATCGACCGGATACTGGCCCGGCCCGGGATTATTCCGGCGTGTATGAGGGAATGATGGTACCGCTCCCAATCCCACGTCGATCCGAACCAGCAGCGCTGATGGCGGTAAATGTCGGAAATGTATCGCAAATTGGCTGTGACCATAAACAGGATAACAAAGATCGCCAGGGATTTAAACAGGATGGAGCGACGGGCATGGAGCCATGCGAAAAGATGTCCCGTTGGCAGCGCCAGAATGGCATAATATTCAATATAGGAACGCTGACCGTAACTGCAGCCAAAATACCACATGCTCCAGGAGGCGCAAACCAGGGTGACCAGGGTAAAAACCGTCAGTATGGTCCAACGTCCGGGAATATTTTTCCGGAACATGAGGCCGGTTCCGGCCAGCATGAGGATTACCACCGGCGTATAGGTAAAAAGACCGTTAACCGGTGAAAACAGCACCTCTGTTAGTGCGGGGCGGAAAAGGTTGTGGAACCCTTCATCGCGATAGGAGAAATGGAGCCAATGGCCGGTAAGATAGTTCCAGTATAACAACTGAGGGAGGGCAAGGATCACTATAACAAGGGTGGCAGGTATGAGTACGGATGGTTTGAGAAATGGCCGTAGTCGTGCCGGAAATCTTTCTTCAGGACCGGTAAAGGGAAACAGCAGGAAGAGACCGGGAAGAATGTTGGTGGGACGCAGCAGGACGGCAAGGGCCAAAATGGCAAGTGGCATGATATAATTCACAGAACGATTCTTTCCGGGGAGGTTTTGAACCGACCACAGGAACAGGGAAAAGAGAAAGAAAGAGAAGACATGCGACATCATTCCTTCCACCAGGGTATAGTACAGAAGGTTTGTCCCTGCATAAAGGAGCAGCAGGGTGGCCATGGAGACACCGGGTGGCAGATGTTTTCGCAGGAAACGATAAAGGAACCACATTCCGAGGGTCAAATACACTACTGCTGCAACGAGCATCATCCGCATGTGGATCATGGAGAACCCGTCCCCGGCATCATAGCCTGCCAGAGCGGCAATCCCTTCTGCCATGCCGAAAAACGGGGCAAGCATCAACGCCACGCCATACGTGTATTTGGTGTCGATTTTGTTGGCTGCCGTATCGATGGAAAAACCCCCGCCGGTGGCGATATCGAGATCATGTGGCATGGAGCGTGTGTCGAAACCAAAATGAAAAAGGGCAGGAAGGTAGATGTAGTATCCCGCTCTGTCGCTCCAGGCTCCTTGCGGTGATTTGAAGGAGACCGCTTCCCGTTGCCAGTACCAGCCAAGGAGGAGGGAGAGGCAGAACAGGAAGTAAAAGAACCATTGTTCCGGGAAGCGATTATCCTTTGTCATTTTTACTAGAAATCAAAATGTTACAACTTTAAAGTCATCGATGAACATCTCACTTTTGCCCCTGTACCAGAAATATACCTGGATCAGGTCGCCGGGATCGATGGCTTCGGGGATCCGGTAAGCAAGCGACACTTTATTCCATTGTGATGGCACGAGGGATATGGTTTCCAGTGGCAGAAAAATGTATTTGTAGTTGGTGCCGCGATGGTTGCAGGTGGTCACGAGACTGCATTCCACACTGTCGGCACTGCCTTCGAACCAAACCATGGCAGTGGAAAGGAGCCAGGAAGTATCTCCGGGAAGCAGATCGCGGAAGGTAGTGTGCAGCCCTGGCGAAAAGGGGATGTCAGATGCCAGCCTGAAAGAGTGGTCGCTCCTGAACCCATGGGTTTCTGTCCCGGCCGGCCCGCCCGGATGCGTTCCTGCCTCCATATCGAAAGATGCCAGGTGCCGGATCATTTTTCCGGTAGTATCCGGTAATTCTTCCTGCATGGAAAAAGGAAATTTCCCTTCCGGAGGTTGTTTGAAATGCCCCCTGTACTCCGCGACAAACCAGATCCATGCAGTCAGCAGGATTACAGCGGCAAAAAAGGCTGCCGGAGTGGAATAGCGCGGTTCGGTCAGTCGCAACACCGGAATCTTTGTTCTGTTTTCAAAAGTAACCAATTTTATTAAATTTGCCCCTGTTTAACGCTCATCCACGCGTTTCCTCAATCTCACCGTCCGTGAAAAAAGAGTACTGTTATTCCTCCTTTCCCATTGCAGGTCTAACACTGGTGCTGGTAGTGGTCACGGTGTACCGGGCGGCCACGACCTCTTTCACCCATGACGAAAGCTTTACCTTCAACCATTATGTCACGGCCTCTCTTTCCGATATTTTCGCCTATAAAGTGATCTCCCCCAATAACCATTTGCTGAACACCCTGCTGATGAAGTGGTCGGGAGCCCTCTTCGGGCCCTCCGAATGGGCGCTCCGGCTCCCCAATATACTGGCGTTCATTGGCTATCTGTGGTTCGGATATCTGCTGGTAAAGCGTTTACCTGCTGTGCTGCAGTTTCCGGTTTTTGCCTTGTTGAATGCCAATCCGTACCTGCTCGATTTTTTTGCCCTTGCCCGCGGCAATGGCCTTTCGTTGTTTTTTCTGCTGGCAGGTGTTTATTGGTTGATCAAATGGGCAGAGGGTGGCCATTTCCGAACATGGATCTACTCCGTGTTTTTTAGCGTGGCGGGAGTCCTGAGCCACTTGTCCCTGCTCTACTTTTTCCTCGCGCTGATCATTACCGCCAATTTATACGGTGGTTTTAACCGGAGGAAATTTTTCCGGCTCAATCTGGTCAGCCTGATCGCGCTGCTGCTGCTGGCAGCCATCATGACCTCCCCGGTGCTGAAAATGATCCGTGCCGATCAGTTTTTTTACGGTGGTGAAACGGGTTTCTGGCACGATACAGTCGGAACATTATGGGAGACCTTTTTATATCTCCGGTCTGCGCCACCACTCCTGACTATTTTGGTAAAGTTGTTGATCCTGATCATCATGGCTGTATCGACTGGCATCCTTCTGTTTGCTTTGTTCCATGGCAACAGGGAATGGTTTCGACGGCACCGCACCTTGTCAGCGATATTTTTACTGTTAACCCTGTCGGTGATCATCAATATGACGCAGTTCTATCTGATTGGAACCAGGCTGCTGATACGGCGATACGGATTGCTCTATTATCCGCTCTTTATCCTCCTGGCCGGTTTTCTTGCCGGTTTGGCGATGGAGAAGGGGGCCTTACGCAACATCTTATGGCCATTGACGTGGATTTTCCCCCTTGCAGCGCTTCTCCATACCGGTATTTCATTCCGGGAAGGCATATTTCTGGATTGGCAATATGAAAGAGATACCCGTGCGATGATGGGCCATTTCGCAAAGGATGCAGGCAAACAGGCATTCATGAAACCGGTAACCATGGGGATCCATTGGCTCTATGAACCGACCATCAACTTTTACCGCCAAACCCGGTATCCCGGCCTTCTGAATCCTGTCAACCGCGACGGACCGGCAATTTCAGCCGATTATTACTACATATTCCGGAATGAGGTCAATCAGGTTTCGTGGATCGGAACCCGCCCGGTGGTGGTATTTACAGGAGGTTCCACAGTCCTGATCAGGGCCGGCCGTTAGGTTTATCGGAAACCGAGCGTCAGGTCATCCACAAAAGTGCTGTTCCCTTTGGTTCCGGTCAGCATCACGACAAACCGGAATTCCGGGTCACTCATCCATGGTGGCAGGGTAAGGTTGCCTGTGAACCGGATCCAGGAATCATCCTGTGACCCGTATGGTCTTTCTTCCGCTGTGTGGCTGAGCCAGATATGATCATCCTCGCCGATGACCAACATGGTTACCTCCGGTAAGGTGTTTCCCTGAAACGGTTTCAGCCACAGGGATAATTCCACCTCTCCGGCCGGTTTCTTCATGATCAAGGCAAGTCGGTTTTCATACAAAATACAGGTATCAAGCCTGGTATCGGTTACCCCCGATCTGTACATCGATCGGCTGAACAGATCACTGGTTGCGATGAGATCGGTTGCAGCAGCGTTTTCAAAGTCGTTGCGGAAGGTATAGGCCTTCTGTTCCTGGTAAAGAATCCCAAGTTTGTGGAGGCGGATCCGAAAGTCGTCCCAGGCCCATACCGAACCGGTATTCCAGACATAGTGGTGCATCATCCGGAGATTGTAAACGGTTGTCAGCAGGATCGCCAGGGATACCAGGGGGATTACATACCAGTTCTTTTTCCTGAAGGTGTATTGTAGGAGCCAGGCTAATCCCATGGCCAGCAGGGCATAATATTCCACATAGGCTCTTGCACCGGCGCTGCCGCCGAAATACCACATATGCCATGATCCGAACATATAAGTAATCAGTGCGATCATCACCAACTGAAGGAGGCCGTTCATTTGTTTGCCAAAGGTCATCATAACGGCACCCACGATCATGAAGATGGCCAGCGGAGTATAGATCAGCCAGCCGTTGAGGGTGGAGAACAGCACGGGCAGGATTGCAGGTTGTAAAATATTGGTGAATCCCTCTTTCCCATAAGAATAGAATAAAAGATTACCTGACAGATAATGCCAGTAGATCATCTGCGGAAGAAAAACCAGCAGCAGGGTTACTGCCAGAATGGCCATCCGCGGGGGTTTCATCAGGATCATGACCCTGATTCGAAGATCTTTCCATGATTGAATATCCAGCATGAAAAAGGTGAGCCCGATGAGCAGATTGACAGGCCTGATCAGTATGATCAGCACAAAGACAACGCATAGTCCCACCCAGCCTCCTCGTGAAGGATTTCCATGGATAATGTTTTTTTTCAGGAGGAACAGAAAAAGTGCAAATAGGAAAAAGGAATAGACATGCGACATCAATCCCTCGATCAATGTGTAATGGAACAGGTTTGTCCCGGCGAAAACCAACAATACCGTGGCCCAGGCTACCGGATCTGAAAAATAGAAGGAGAGGAACCGTTTCAGGTACAATAATCCAAGCAAAAGAACGATAATGGGGGCGATGAGGACGGCAAACTGGTAAACAGGTGAAAACCCGTCCGCCTCTAATCCAGTTGCCATGGCGATGGCGTGAGCGGAGAGGAAAAAGGGCAGGTGGAAGAGCGCAACTCCGTAAGTCATTTTGTTCTGGACTTTTCCGGCCATGGTATCGAGGATGAACCCTTTGTACAGGGTATCGCACCGGGCGGGAAAGCGGTTGGCATCCCAACCGTAGATGAAGGTTGCGGGCAGATAGACATAGTAGATGCTCCGATCGCTGTAAAAAACTCCCCGGTGTGTTGCTGCCCCGTGATCGAAATTTAACCGGTATGCATGGATCATCAGAAGCGTTAAAGCAATGGTGAACCCGATGGAATTTCTGTATTTATCCCACAGTTTTTTCATGGGTGCTGTCGGAATAACGTGATGCAGAGGTCATCGACATAACAATTCCGGTTTCCGGGGTTCCAGATGTAAACCTGCAGGAGGTCGCCGGAATCTAAATGTTCCGGGACCAGCCATGAAGCGGTCATACGGTACCATTTTCCGGGCCGGTAAGGTTTGCCGGACATTGGAGTCAGCCGGTAACGGAATGCTTTGCCCTGATGGTTCCCGGTGGTTACGATGTACACGAAGTTTTCGTGCATGGGAAAGTCGTACCGGAGCCATGCGGATATTTTTATCCAAAAGGGAAAAATTGAATCAAACTGCAGGATTGGTGCATGGATCCCGGGGGAGTACCGAAGGGCCGGGCCGATGATTAGGGCGCCGGAACCTGACCTGACTACACTTTTTGTCTGATGAGGCTCATATCCCGGGACAGGAGATTCGAAGTCGAGCATCAGCAGGGTATCGTCCGGGAAAACCATCCCTCCGGGGATGGAATCGGGTGGCGGTTTTATGGTCCTGGTTTCGTGATTGCGATAAAACTGAAAGCGGAGAGTAGCAGCAGGGCGGCCGTCAGCCAGAGAACCGGCACGATTCGGCGCACCATCACCGGTTTTTTTTCAGGTAGCGGCGATCGAGCAGATTGTATTTAAACAGACACCAGATGGCCCGGAAGGCATCCTTCATGCCGATCTTTTTGCCCTCTTCGTAGGTTCGGCCATAATAGGAGATACCTACTTCGTAGATGCGGATACCGGGAAAACGGGAGATCTTGGATGTCACCTCCGGCTCGAAACCAAACCGTCGTTCGCGGAATAAAATCTGTTTGAGATAGGAGGCGCGGAAAAGTTTATAGCACGTCTCCATATCGGTAAGGTTCAGGTTGGTGAACATGTTGGATACGAAGGTAAGCAGCTTGTTGCCGATGGAATGCCAGAAGAAGAGGATGCGATGCGGTTTGCCTCCCATGAACCTTGAACCATAAACAACATCGGCCACACCATCGAGCATCGGCCGGAGCAGGATGTTGTATTCGGCCGGGTCATACTCCAGGTCGGCATCCTGGATGATGATGAAATCGCCGGTAGCCTCCTCGATGCCCCGGTGCAGGGCAGCTCCCTTCCCGCGATTGACAGGCTGGCTGATCAGCCGCATCCTGAGTTCAGGGCGTGCAGCCATATATCGTTCCACAGTGGCAGCGGTATCATCAGTGCTGAAATCGTTGATGACGATGATCTCTTTCAGCACGTTCCCGTCCAGTTCTGTCGCCACCACCTTGTCGAGAATGTGGTGGATTGTTCGAGCCTCATTATAGGCCGGTATGAGGATGCTTAGGGTGGAGGTCGGCATTTGCATGGATCGAAAGGACAAAAGTAAAAGAAAATATCTTGCTTTGACTATTCGTAGTAATAGATTCGCTTGACCCTTCCTGAAATGCCGGTCAGCACTTCATAGGGGATCGTGCCGATAGTTGATGCAAGCGCTGACACCGGGTTCCTGTCGTCGAATATGACTACCGGGGTACCTTCTGACACTTCACCCGGGAGATCAGTGATATCGATCATCGTGAGATCCATGCAGACATTGCCGATGACCGGTGCGGGGTGATCGCCGATCCTGACGGAACCCCGGCCATTGCCCAGCCTGCGGTCGAGGCCGTCGGCGTACCCGATGGGGATCACGGCAATAACACTATCCCGGCTGGCGATACCCTGGCGGTTGTAACCGACCGTTTCACCTGCCGGAATATGCCTGATCTGGGTGATCACCGACTGCAGGGTGCTGACATTGCGCAACTGACGCTGCTCTTCCGGATTGTGTCCGACTCCGTAAAGGCCTATGCCCAGCCTGACCATATCGTACTGTGCTTCCGGGAAGCGGATGATGCCGGCCGAATTCAGCAGATGCCTCAACGCGGGATAACCGAGCGTATCGATGATAAGATGGCTCATGGATTCATACCGGGAGATCTGAAGCCGGGTGAAATCGTCATCACCGGGATCTTCGCTGGAAGCGAGGTGCGAAAAGACCGATTGGACCCTCAACCCGGGATTTCGTTTCAACCTTCCGAAGAGAGGCAGGATTTCGTGTTCGTCAAAACCCAGACGGTGCATACCGGTATCGAGTTTTACATGGATCCTTACCTCCTGCTGGATGGAGGTGACATTTCGCGCCATTGCCTCTTCGAGCAGACCGAGAATATGCAGGTTGTATATCTCCGGTTCAAGATTGTATTTCAGCAGGGTATCGAGGCTCCTTTCTTCGGGGCTCATCACCATGATCGGGAGCGTAATGCCGGCATGGCGGAGTTCCACCCCTTCATCGGCGTAAGCCACAGCGAGGTAATCAACACGGTGGAACCGGAGTACGCTGGCGATTTCATGGCTTCCGCTGCCGTATGAGAAAGCTTTGACCATGGCCATGACCCTTGTCCCGGGACGGAGCCTGGCCCTGAAAAAGTTCAGGTTGTGGGTCAGGGCGTCGAGGTTGATCTCCATGACCGTTTCGTGTGCCTTTTGTTGCAGCAGTTGGCCGATCTTCTCAAATTCGAAGATCCTTGCTCCCTTCAGGAGGATGGTTTCGTGCTGAAAGGAGGAGAAGGGGAACCGGCCTATAAAATCATCAGTGGTCTGATAAAAAGCGTGTTCCATCGGAAAGACATGGCCGTATTTGATCATGTCGCGACCGATCCCGATGATCCGGTCGATGCCGCGGGAGCGCAGCAGATGGGCGATGTCGCGGAATAGTTCCTGCTTATCCCTTCCCGTCTGAAGGATATCGGAAAGGATCACCGTCTTTTTCCGGTTGTGATTTTGCTGCTGAAGAAAATCGAGGGCAATGCTGAGGGCGTTGAAATCGGAGTTGTAACTGTCGTTGATAAGGGAGCAATGGTTGATCGCTTCTTTGAGTTCCAGGCGCATGGCGATGGGGGTGAGCCCTGAGCTCCGGGATGGGATCTTTTTAGGTGAAATCCCCATCATCAGCATCAGCGATACGCAATGGAGGGTATTTTCGAGCGATGCCTCATCGGTAAAGGGAATGGAGAATGAGAAGGGTTCTCCATGAAAAAGCGCTTCCACCTGGGTTGTTTTCTCCTGCCGGATGATCCGGGTGACCTGCAGGTCGGCATCTCCGGTGCGGCCCCAGGTAAAGGGTGTCGGGCCGGAATTTCCGAAAAACCTTTGAAATTCATGCGCGATACCGGCATGATCGGCACAGAATATCAGTTTTTCGGCGTGAATGAACAGTCTGAGCTTTTCAAGGATCTTTTCATTTTGACTGGCGAAATGTTCATCATGGGCCTGGCCTATATTGGTAAAAATTCCGATGGTGGGGCGGATCACGGTTTCAAGGCGCTCCATTTCACCAGGGCGGGAGATGCCGGCTTCGAAGATGGCAAGGTTGTACTCTGGAGTCATTTTCCAGACCGAAAGCGGAACCCCGACCTGGGAGTTATAACTCTTGGGACTGCGGACAATCCGGTAGTCGTGACAAAGCATCTGAAAAAGCCACTCCTTGACGATGGTTTTACCGTTGCTTCCGGTGATGCCGACCACGGGGATGTGATAAAGTGCCCTTCGTGAAGCACCCAGATGCTGCAACGCGGTGAGGGTATCGGGGACTAAAACAAAATGGGCATCTTCAGGCATCGGATCGGGCAATTCGGAGACAAGGAAAGATCGCATCCCCTTGCGGTAGAGATCGGGGATATAGAGGTGGCCGTTATTGACTCCGGTGACCAGGGCCACGAACAGGGTATGGTCGGTGTGGACCAGACGGCGGCTGTCGATGAGCAGGTCGGTGATTTCCGGGTCGTAGCAGGCAGGCCCGACAACCTGGCCGTGGCAGAGTGAAGCGATATGGGAGACCGTGCAGGCCGCCGGTGTCATGACCGGGAATTTTCAGGCTGGATACCGGAGGAGGTGAGTGGATTGGCGGTGAGTTCGTCGTAAGCGATCCGGTTTTGGACAATGTCGGATGCCATATAAAGGGCATTCCGGAAGGCTTCCGGGGAGGCTTCGTTTTTACCGGCCAGGTCGTAAGCTGTTCCGTGTGCCGGGGAAGTACGGACGATTGGGAGGCCGGCAGTGAAGTTGACTCCTTCGTCGAAAGACATCAGTTTGAAAGGGATCATCCCCTGGTCGTGGTACATGCCCAGGATGGCGTCGAAATGGCGGAAACTGGCGGCACCAAAGAAGCCGTCGGCCGGGTAGGGGCCAAATGCAAGGATATTGCGCTCAAAAACCTTTTCAATTGCCGGACGGATGATGTTTTTCTCCTCTTCGCCAAGCAGTCCTTCGTCGCCGGCATGGGGATTGAGCGCCAGCACCGCGATGCGGGGCTTGTGGATGGCGAAATCGCGTTTCAGCGAATGGTCCAGGACTTCGATCTTTTTAATGATCAACTCTTCGGTGAGCGACTCTTTAACTTTTGACAGGGGCATATGGCCGGTCACTACGCCGATCCTAACCGAATGGGTGACCATGAGCATCAGGTAATTTTCGGCGCCGAATTTCCGGGCAAAATATTCGGTATGGCCCGGGAAGGTAAATCCGGGTGACTGGATATTTTTTTTGTTGATGGGACCTGTCACCACCGCGTCGATATTCTTTTTCACCAGGTCTTCGCATGCCGCTTCCAGCGAGAGCAGGGCCAGTTCACCTGCAATGGCAGTCGATTTTCCCAGGTCGAGTTTGATCTCTTCGTCGTGGATGTTGACGATATTGGGCCGGCGCGGGTGGGCCTGGTCGGATTTCTTGACGAGGTTGAAATTGAAGTCGTTGATGTTGAGTACCTTTCGATGGTAGGAGGCTACTTTGGAGGAGCCGTAAACGACCGATGTGAAGAGTTCCTGAAGACGTTGGTCCTGCAGGGTTTTAATGATGATCTCGTAACTGATCCCGTTGACATCTCCGTGGGTGATGCCGATCCGCACGCGTTTTTCCTTATCGGTAGCCTGGTCCATAAAAAATATTGATTGGAAACGCAAAGATAGGAAAAAGGTGGTTTAAGGCGGAGTTTCGGTGGGTGAATTTGAGAAGATGATACAGGAGCCACCAGCATGCACAGACCTTCCAGGTTTTTAAAACCTGGAAGGTCTGTGAAGACAGTCGATGACACGCCCCCCCAAGTCCCGTAGGGACGGCATATTGGTGTAGATTTCTCCGCTATTGAATGACTACTTTCCTTACCTGCTGCTGTGCTCCGCCGGAGAGGTGCAGGAAGTAGATCCCCTTGGGGAGCTGTGTAGCGTCAATGTGGCTGTGGATCTGTCCGCTGGTTACGGAGATGGTATTGGAATAGACCGTTTGTCCCGAGAGGGTTACCAACTTCAGGCTGGCCTGGTTCCCTTTCCAGTCTGGGGCGGTGACGGTGAACTCGCCATGACCGGGATTGGGGGTGATGGTCAGTTGTCCGCTGTTTCTTTCGTCGGTGCCGATAGCGTAATCGCAGGTGATGTAGGCTTCCTTCACCAGCGTGTCTGCCATAAGTTCATTGCCTGCAATGAGAATGACATCATACACCCCGCGTTCGTGATAGGTGATCACCGGATTTTTCCTGGTAGAGGTGGAAGGGGTCCCGCCGGGAAAACTCCAAAGCCAGGAGGTTACCGTTCCGGCAGAGGTGTCGGCGAAAGTAACGGTATATCCCGGAAGCACCCGTTCGGGGTTGCCGAAGAAACCGGCTACAGCGGGATAGATGATCGGATCATCAACCAGGACATCTGCCTGATAAGGAATGGCATTATAATCGGTCACCACGAGGTGCAGCGTGTCCCCCAGTCCGGGCAATACGGGGAAAACCATGATCAGACTGTCGTTCTGAATGGTTCCCGTGCAGAGGATCGTATCGGCAGCGGTCAACGTGGCGCGGGCGCCATTGGCGGTGCTGAGGAGTACGAATGTCGAGTCCCCGAGGTTCACGGTGCTGTTATGAACCACCGTGATGGGGGTGGGTACAGTGGTACGTACCATGACGGTAGGATCGCCGAAAACGGTCCAGGTGTCGGCCATATTTCTGCCGTCGGTGCCATAGGTGTCGATCATCTTCATGCAGCCATTGATGGATAATCCGGCAAAAGTGCGTTTAATATTATCGGGATAGGATTCGGCCAGGATATCGACCATTTCATCCTGTCCCTCCATTGGTGGATTCCAGCTTTGGTTGATGGTGGAACCAAGGAAAGCAATGGCGCCGGTAGGTTCGCCGTTCTGGCTGGCCCGGAGCCAGGCTTCAGCAAAGCAGGTGCCATTGACAAAGTTGCCATTGACGCAGGCTACCGACCATATAAAAGGCAATTTGCCCATATTGGTTAGTTGATTGACATTGTTATTGCTGAATCCGGAAGTACTCCATGAAGTGTTGCTTCCGTGTCCGGTATAGAGGATCAGGCTTGCTCCGTCGTTCACTTCGGTAGCTACCATAGTCGCGGTAGGATGTCCTGAAGCATCATTACCACCCTGCGATCCTTCGAAAAGTTCAGGATTCCAGGTGTATTTATAAGCAAGCAACTGGGTTTGCATATTCCTTACATGCTGATAATCGTATTCTCCGTCATCGCCGGGCCCTTCCTGAGAAGCGATGCCGATAACGGTCGTGTACCAGTCTTCCGTCAGAAACTGGGGATCGATCTCGTAATCGAGGGTACGTTGAACCTGAGTCAGGACATGGTCAACCGTTTCGGCTGAAAACCTGCCGATGAATACATCCGAGTAGTGGTCACTTCCGACCAGGTAACCATAGGCATTGTCAGAAGGCCCTCCGACTCCGCTGGTGATGGTGGGAATCTGCGCTTTGTCACCAACCAGCAGCACATGGGTCAGGCCTTTGGTATTATAATAATTGGTTATATAATCCTTGATGGCGGTAGTTGTAGTTCCGGTGGTGTCGGTGCTGACCATTTCCGTTGGATAGCCTGATGCATTCTTCCAGCTTACATAAGGGATCATGGCATCCATGAATTCCGGGTGGCAGATCACCAGCAGGTTTCCATAATCCTCCAGTGGTGTGTAAGTGATGGCGTCCATGTTCATGAAATGACGGCTGAGCACCGGCCATACGGCTTGGTTGATCTTTTTTTCCGTCACCGGCGCCGGCATCGGGTTCTCACCGGACCCGGCCACCGTGGCCACCTCGAGGGTCACTTCATGATATACCCTGAGCACTTTCGTTACCGGGTTATACTGGAAGGGATAAAACAGGACAGTTTGCCCCCTGACATTCCGGATAATATGGGGTTCCCGCAGATCTGCAAGTTTCCCCGGGAAGAATGCGTCTGTATTGTAAATCTGACCGAACTGAAATGGAACGGTAGCCGGATCGGTATCCCTCATAATCACCCCTTTGGAGGGGGCGATGAACAATCCGGGGAAGTCGGTGTAGGTGGATGACAGGATACGGACTTCGGTGGCCGACATGTCGGGGATCACCACAGAATTTGCGGCTTTGGGAAGATCAGGCGCTCCCGTTTCCAGCATAGGGGTCATCGTTCCGGCCTGAACGGTGAAGGCTTCGCCTTGAGGAGTCTGTACCGGTTGAAGATAAAATCCCGGGAGTTGATAATGAAGGACGGTTTGCCCGGCAACAGAGCTCACCACGTTGATCCTTGCGGACTGCGGTGTACCGGAGGTGATGCCTTTCCAATCCTTTGCTGTTCCGGATAATCCGGCGAAGAGGATAATGATCAGGGTAAAAATGGTTTTTTTCATGGTGTTGGTTTACTTGGTGATCATGATTTTATGTACGGAACGGGTATGTTGGTTTTGAATGGTGCAAATATAAAGCCCTGGTGCGAGCGGGGAGATATCAAGCTCCATCCGGTGGACTGCAGCACCCGGAGAGGGGCTGAATTCCTGCATCAGGCAGGGTTTTCCGGCAGCATCGCTGATGATGACCGTGGTTGGGCTTTTGATGGCAATGGTCTCTATTGTTAACCTCTCCCTGGCCGGATTGGGATAGATACGGGTATTTTCGGGTGTATCCGGGGTATTTATACTGGTAATCAGCCAGGTGATAAAATTGGAGTGTTCCGATTCGCACCCGCTGGCCGGGTCGGTATAGGTGGCGGTATAATCGCCCGAAGCGGTAGGAGTGTAGGTGTTGGAAGTGGCTCCCGGAATGAGGTTTCCATTGATATACCATTGATTGCCTGTGTCTTTAAAGGAGATAAGGGTATTCCAAACCATCGATATGGATGGTGGTTCGGGAGCAGCAACCACCTCCAGTGTGACGGGTTGGGAGGTGATGGCATTGGTACCATCGGAGATCGTTACGGTGTAGGTGATATTGGCTTCCGGTGTTGCAACCGGTGTGGGGCTGAAAGGATCATCAAGATATGTCGCAGGCTCCCACTGATAGGTGTAGTTGCCGCTACCGCCATTGGTGATGGCCACCAGCTGACTGGAACCTCCGTCACAAATACGGGAGGGGAATGAGTTCGCGATCACCGACATCGGGCCGCCCATACACTTCAGGGTGGCAGCCCATCCCGGGAAGGTGTTTTGCCAATCGGAATGGAAAAGGAAGGTGAGAGAACCAACATTGCTGGTCGAGGTGATGGTATCGGGCAGACTGGTTCCGCAGAAAGTACCGATCAGCGGGTCCATCATGGAGGGGCCGTTGAAGATGCTGAGGTAGTCGTATCCGCAATTGGTATTGGGTTCCACACTGAATTCCGTGAAAATAGCCCTGAGTTTGGCGCCCGGTGAGCCGGCATGAATGGTGGTCACATAGTCCTGGTTGTTGCCATAGTTGCCCGCAACACCCCCCGGATCAAGGAAAACACCGTTGCAGGCGCTGAAGGTGGTGGTGGACATGGTGTATTGTACCGGTATGCCAATCCCGAGGGTTATCCCGGTCGTTGCATCGTATTGGTTATATTGACCTGCCATGACCAGGATGTTCATCCCAACGTTGGTCCCGGGCGGGGTTATCCCGTTGGATACAGCGGTAAACCATGCAAACCCGTTACCGTTGACGGGTATCATCCCGACAAAGGAGGTACTGTTGTTCAGCAGGACATACCCCGCCGACCCCGGCACCACACTCATCAGTGCATGGGTGTTGGTGACCGGTGCATGGCCTGAATTCCCTATCCTGACTTTAAGTTGCACGGTTTCGCCCGGATCGAACACTCCGTTGTTGTTGCCACCCGGCAGTGGATCAAGTATCGTGACATTTCCGATCGAGATGACCGGCGCGTTCAGGGTCATCTGGTAACTGCCGTTCCAGGAGGAACCGCTGTCGGTGAACTGGATCGTGAAAGGTACCTTCACCTGGTCTGCTACATTGTTTTTCACCCGGATCAGGAAGGCAGCGGATCCGGTAACCGTGGAATTGGCGGGGATGCTTCCGAAGGTTGCGGTTGGATAAAGTACCGTAACATTGGTATCAGCAGTGGATAGTGTGGCGATCAGGTTGCTGGCGGGAGCCATTCCGACGTTGTTGACGACCATCCGCAGGGATAGGATCTCGTCGTAATCGGCTTTATGGTTGTTATTGCCTGCAATAGAATCGTTGATGCTTACGGCGCCAAGGGTGATGTAGGGCCCCGATGGCTGAATGATCATGACGGAATCGATCAGCGGTTTCCGGTTTTGACTGGTGATGACAAACCGTGCATATTGCGGTGTGGTGAGGGTGTTGTATTGCAATGTAACCTGTCCGGATGAATCGGTACATCCGGCGTCCAGCAAAGTACTGTCGTTTAAAGATAAGGCAACATAAGCCCATGGTTCGGCAGTGACGGTGCAGGTGTTGGTACCTACCAGCAGAACCTGTGGCAGGGTTACGGAAACCGGTTGAGGAACGGAGTAATAGATGCTCAGCGAAGGATCTCCCATCAGGTTATATATTTCCCAGTAATACTCCTTCATAGAGGAGTTTGATTGCTCCACGGCCATGTTGCCGCCGACGAACATCTGTCCCATGGTGGTAAACCAGGCGGAGGTGGGTTCGCCCTGGTCGTGAAAAGTCACATCGTAGGCGCCCAGGTGCAGCGGATCATAGACAGGATTTGTGGTCACGGCTTTTAAACCGCATCCCCACCAGAAGTCTTCGTTCCAGTAAGAGTTGTTTGAGGCTCCGATATAGCCAACCGCACCTTTGCCTGGTGCGCGGGTGACCTCTTCGGCAAAACAGTTGGTGTTGAAGCGTGAGCTCAGGCAGCAGTTCCCCACCATCAGGCAGTATTTACCGGTATTTTGCAATGCCGCGATATGGTTGATGGAGAATTCGGGATCGGCCCAGCCGCTTTCGCTGCAATGGGCGGTATAGTTGGCGTAGCAAACGCCGGCGGAGACATTGTCGCGGATCTGCTGGGAGTAGTTCGCCCCGGCAGGCTCGGGTTGCAGATAGTTGTGAGAGGTAAGGTTGTGTGCCGTGTTGAAATAGTACGAAGTCCCGTAATTGACCTGCCCGTTTCCGAATGTAAGCCCGTTACCACCGGCATCATAACCGGCAACCATCACATCTTCATTGAGGTAAGTTTCATCCGGGAAAAGGTATTGTTCGTATTCAAGGGTTTTGTCGATATAAGGCTGAAGTTGCGACAGGTTGGTCGCCGAAAACCGGCCGTAGAACACCTCCGGCAGGTTATCGCCGGTATATTCGCAGTAACGCAGGTCGGTGGGTTGTCCGTTGTTGTTCCATGCCGGTATCTGGGCCACATCTCCCACGAAAAGGATAAAACTCGGAGGGTCATATCCCGCCGGAGGATTCTGATAAAGACCCTGAAGATAGCCTTTGATGGAACCGGTAGTGGTCCCGACACCGGGCTCGTCGGTATATCCTTCGATCACCCTGAACCCTTTGCGGGTTTTCCATGTCACCAGGGGTTGCAGTGCATCCCGGAATTCCGGTGGGGAGACGATCACGTAAGTGACCGGTCCGGTAGTGATGAGGGCATCGGGGGAATCCCGAAAAGTGTCGGTCAATTTGCCGATACGGTTAAAATAGACCGAATGATATTTTTGATGTTGCTGTTGGGTCAGGGCAGCATCGGGTTGCAGGAAGGTGACGGAAGCCTCAATGATAGTGTAAATCCTTATGGTTTTGGCAACAGGGTTATATTGAACCGGTGCGATGACGAGGTGGGCCAGGTGGCGGTCGCGGAGGATTCCTGCCGGGGTAAGGGTTACCAGCGGCTGTTGGTTGAAATCATTCACGAGATAAGCGTTATGGCTGATGGCGAAAGGTACTTCTTCCGGATTGTCGATCCCTTTGGAAAGGGAGGGCTGAACGGGCATCACGGGATAGTGGATCCCCAGTTCCGGGAGAAAGTAGTCGGTATATTCCGACCGGATGATCTCTATCCGGAAACCTTTATTGACCGGAACTTCGAGCAACCGGCATCGGTTGGGCAGGTTAGGTGCGCCAATCACCGCAGAATGGAGATGGTCAGGGATGTACAGTTCGGTAAAAACACCGCCGTTGGTTTCGATATCCCTCCACTGCAATGATCCTGCCGTGGAGCGAAAGGTAACCCCGGAAATACTCTTCCGGGTGTACTGAAGATGGGTTTGCGGTTGATTGGTCAATAATCCGCCGGCCTGAACGGGTTGTACCATCAGCAGGGTGATTACCAATGCCGCAGAGAGTAAAAATGGTTTCATCAGGGGGAATATAAATATTGATATGCCTATATATATTGTCTACAAAA
Organism: uncultured Draconibacterium sp.; assembly: GCA_964387205.1. Lineage (GTDB taxonomy): Bacteria > Bacteroidota > Bacteroidia > Bacteroidales > FEN-979 > CAIVAT01. The sequence goes on along the minus strand of CAYLVY010000036.1, from coordinate 10,842 downwards.
ATATGGAAAAATCATTCACCTCGTATCATTTCGGTGTCAATTCTTTTAATGTTATAGACAGGATATAAGGAAGCCAACAGACCGATCACCATCACAGTGACGAAAACCACCGAAAAATCTGACCATTTCATCAGCACAGGATAGGCATTGACCACGAAGGTGCTCCCTTCGGCGCCAAGTCTTATGAATCCGAATTTGATCTGAAGCCAGCACAGTATCGCCCCGGTCAGCAAACCGGTTGCCGCACCGATAAAGGATATCAGCATACCTTCTGCCAGAAAGATCTTTCTGATCAAGGCCTGATCTGCCCCCAGACTCCGCAGGAGCGCTATATCGCGCTTTTTATCGAGGATCAGCATCGAGAGGGTTCCGATCACGTTAAAGGTAGCGATCACCAGGATCAGGGTCAGGATCATGAAGATATAACGTTTTTCGGAGATCATGATGTTGTAGAGGATTTCCTGTTGCTGGAAGCGGTTTTTAACCTCATACCCCTTGCCCAGCTTCTGTTCGATCGCTTTCTGAACCTCACCGGGTGGTACGCCGGGAAGGAGGGAAAGTTCGACCGCGGTTCGTTCATCTGTGTATCCGGTCAGTTCGGTGGTGAGCCTGAGGGGAACGAAAGCATATCGGATATCGTAGTCATATTGAACCTGAAAAACACCGGAGGGGAACACCTGATCCTGGTTGAATGCCTGCTCAAAGCCGCCCGAGAGGGTTGCTTCCCTGCGCGGCACAAAGATGGTGATGGGGTTCAGGTAATCGTTCAGGTTTAATGCCAGGTTGGCAGCAATCCCGTACCCCGGTACTGTATATTTTTGCTGCGCATCCTCCAGGAGAAAGGATCCCTCGAAAACCATGGTATCGATACCGGTGATCCGGTGATATTCGGGTTCCACCCCTTTGATGGTGACGATGCTCTGGTTGTCGCGGTATTTCATCAGCGCTTCCGCTTCGATAACCTCCGATACCGCATTCACACCGGGTATCTTCTTCAGTTCAGCCATCGGAAATGTCTTCATGTCCAGCGTTTTACCTGTTGCCGGGGTGATCCTTACCGGGGCATTGAATGAACTGAATAGGGAAACCACCAGCCGGTCAAATCCGTTAAAAACGGAAAGCACCACGATCAGCGCCATGGTTCCTATGGCCACACCGGTCATCGAGATCACGGAGATGATGTTGATGATGTGGTGGGATTTCCGTGAAACGAGGTAACGACGGGCTATGTAGAGGGGAAAGTTCAAGTGGTGTCTATTTCCAGGCTTTGACGATGAGCCCCGTGCCGGTCGCATGGTTCATCATGACATCGAGCAAGTTACAACACCATGCTACCGGGTAGGTGAGGAGGTAATAAAACGGGAGGAGGATGAAGAAGAGTTTGCTGGCACCCAGCATCAGGATAGGATATTTCATGGAGAGCCGCCAACCGGTTTTTCCGGGGGTCCCGTAAGTGTACCGCACCGAGATCCTGGAAAAACCGGCCTGCTGTAATTTCTGCCTGATCTCATGGACATTGTAGCCATCCCTCACATGTTCTTCAATAAAGGATTCACCCTCGTCATGGTCATGTACATCCGATCCCCCCTGGTCCGAAGGGGTGGAGATCAGCAACATCCCACCGTGGGTAAGTGAGTCGTAAAAATTACGGAAGACTTTTTCATCCTCTTCGATATGTTCCATGACATCCACGGAGAGTATGAGGTCGAAGCGGTCGGGTTTGATGAAGGTGGTGAGATCGGCTTTTTCAAACAGGACATTTTTCCGGCCGGTGGAATTGAAAAAATTCTGGCAGTCGCGGATTTGCTCATCTTTCACATCCACAGCGTCGATGAACCACAACGGGTCCAGCCCTGAAAGAAACCAGGTATACTGGCCGAAGCCCGAACCTGCATCAAGCAGGAAGCGGTTTTTGCCCTGGCCGGGCACAGTGCGTTTCCAGTTCCGGATCTCCCGTCTGACATGCCAGGCTCTCAGAAGCAGGAGGTTGAGCAGATGGTAAAAGATCACCCTGAGCCATGGTGTCCGGTTGAACACCGACCCTAATATCTTCTTAATCGGATCATATTTCATAACGATACCCCTGTCGTTTGCTCAGAAATTTCATGCTTTTCCGGACCTCCCTGTTAACTTTTCAGCAAATGGTCAATGTTCTCGATGTAATCAAGCGAATCATCAAGAAAAAAGTGAAGTTCCGGCATCACCCGCAACTGCAGGTGGACTTTCCCGGCCAGCAGGTGACGGATCTCCCGTCCATGTTGCCGGATACGCTCCAGCAGTGCCTGTTTGTCTCCCGTAAGAAACAGGCTCAGGTAAACTTTTGCGACGGAAAGGTCTTTGGTTACCTGAACTTTCGTTACCGTGATCAGGGCTCCGTCAAAGAGGTTTTTACTCTCTTGCTGGAAAATGACACCCAGGTCTTTCTGGATCAGTCGGGCTATCTTTTGCTGTCGGGTCGATTCCATGGGACAAAGGTAATAAATAAACCTTTCGGGTCTGAGTTAAACTCCTATCTTTGCAGCGATGAAAAGGTTATTCAGGATCCTGCGCTATGCAGGTCCCTATTGGGGATATGCAGCGCTGAACGTGTTGTTCAATATCCTCGCCGTCATATTTTCGTTAGCCTCTTTCGGGTTGTTCATCCCGGTACTTCAAATGCTTTTTCATCAGATCGAGATCCCGAAAGAGATGCCGGAAATGCGGCTCGACATCGACGCCATGCGGGATATGTTCTACTATTACACAGGCCGGTTACTGGAACAATATGGCAACGAACAAATGCTGGTCTACATCGGAATTGCGATCATCGTCCTCTTCTTCCTGCGTAACCTTTTCCGCTACCTCGCCGTCTATTTCCTGGCCGTGGTGCGGAACGGAGTCGTAATGGACCTGCGAAACCATCTCTATCAGAAAGTGCTGATCCTTCCGCTTTCCTATTTTAATGAAAAACGTAAAGGCGATATCATCTCCCGCATGACCAGTGATGTCCAGGAGGTGGAATGGTCGATCATGAACTCGCTGGAGATGGCCTTCCGCGACCCGATCACTATAGTTGCTTATCTGATCACCCTTTTCGTGATCAGTCCTTCACTTACCGTTTTTGTCCTCCTGCTGCTGCCGGTAAGCGGGCTGATCATCGGTCGCATCGGAAAAAGCCTCAAACGGGCCTCCGATAAAGGCCAGTTCAAAATGGGAATGCTGCTGTCGATGATCGAAGAGACCATCTCCGGGCTGAGGATCATCAAGGCCTTCAACTCCATAGATTTTGCCGATAAACGGTTTAAAACTGCCAACGAGGATTATAATAAGCTGATGATCAAGCTTTACCGGAAACGCGACCTGGCTTCGCCCCTCAGCGAATTCCTGAGTGCCTGCGTCGTTACCATTGTCCTGTGGTACGGGGGTAGCCTGGTATTCACGCCGGGTAATTACCTGGATGCCGCAGCTTTCCTGGTCTATCTCGGGATTTTTTCCCAGGTGATGCCCCCGGCAAAGTCGATCACCCAGGCCTACTATAATATCCAGAAAGGTGCAGCTTCGGTCGACCGGATCGAACAGGTGTTGCAGGAACCGGAGGTGATCACCGAAAAGCCGGATGCCATCGAAAAGAAGGAGTTCACCACCGCTATTGAATACCGCAACGTCAGTTTCTCTTATGGAGAAGAAAAAGTACTGAAAAATATCAACCTGATCATCCCTAAGGGGAAAACCATTGCCGTGGTCGGACCATCGGGCGGCGGAAAGTCAACCTTGGTCGATCTCCTTCCTCGTTTTTACGACTGTGTGGAAGGGGGGATTTATATCGACGGTACCGATATCCGTGATGTGATCATCCATAATGTCCGGGGGTTGATGGGGATCGTATCCCAGGAGACCATTCTTTTCAATGATACGGTTTTCAACAACATTGCCTTCGGAATGGAAAACGTGTCGGAAGAGGCGGTGATCAGCGCCGCCAAGGTAGCCAACGCCCACGAGTTCATCGAGAAGATGCCGGAGGGTTACTATACCAATATCGGCGACCGGGGCACCAAGATTTCCGGTGGACAACGGCAGCGGATCAGCATTGCCCGCGCGGTGCTCCGCAATCCGCCTATTCTGATCCTGGATGAAGCCACCTCCGCACTCGATACCGAATCGGAACGGCTGGTGCAGCAGGCCCTTGAAAACCTTATGCGGAACCGGACCTCCATCGTCATCGCCCACCGTCTTTCCACCATTCAGTTCGCCGATGAGATCATCGTGCTGCAGTCGGGGGCCCTCGTGGAACGCGGCACGCACAATGAACTCCGGGAAAAGGACGGCTTATACAAGAAACTATACGAACTTCAGATATTTGTATGATGAAAGAGACGAAACCGTTGACAGGGTGGGTTGCCCTGTTTATCATATATCTGTGTGCAATTTCCATTTCAGCCATAACGGGTCATCAGTTTTTAAAGGACGGCCTCCTGATGGCCTCTTTTTACGCCGCTATGGTAAGCATGGTAGTTGTATTTGCCGGAAGTGTGTTTATGAACAATTCCAGCATGTTCGATCCCTGGTGGAGTGTCGCCCCGCCGTTGCTGGCGCTGTTTTATTTATCGGGATATACCGGAGCCGGGCAGATGGCTGACGATGTTACTCCCCTGCTTTCACCGGTAGAGAACATTTTCAGGATTATAGTGATTTTCATTTTATTGGTGATTTATGGGATTCGTCTGACATGGAATTTCCTGCGGGGATGGAAGGGGTTATCTCATGAGGACTGGCGATATGCCGATTTTCGCCGCAATACCGGCAGGTGGTACTGGCTGGTCAGTTTTGCCGGAATTCACTTTTTCCCTTCCCTGATGGTATTTGCCGGATCGTTGTCGCTCTGGGTATCTATTGCCCAGCCTGTCAGGCCTTTCGGATGGCTCGATATGCTGGCCGGTCTGGTCACCCTTGGGGCTATTGCGCTGGAGGCCGTTGCCGATCAGCAGCTTCGCCGCCATGTCCGCTCAGGGGCCGATCCCGGGAAGACGATGGCGAAAGGACTCTGGGCATGGTCGCGCCATCCGAATTATCTTGGAGAGATCCTTTTTTGGTGGGGATTATTTCTCTTTGCACTCGCGGCGAATCCTTCCGAATGGCGTGTCATCGCTGGCCCCGTCGTCATAACCCTGATGTTCCTGTCTATCAGCATCCCGCTGATTGAGAACCGGATGATGAAGCGGCGGGCAGATTATGGTGAATACAGGAAAAAGGTGAGTATGCTGTGGCCGATGCCCCCGCGGTGAGATGATCTGCTATACCTCTGCCATTCTGATCATCACCGATTCCAGTTTTTTCTTGACCCTGGAGGTACGGCCATCGTAATCATTGACGATCAGGCTGAAGATCAGTTTTCGTCCATTGACGGATGTTACGTATCCCGCGAAACTTTTTACATGGTTGATGGTACCGGTTTTTGCCCTGATACGTCCCACCGCCGCCGAATTTCTCATGGCACGGTGCAAAGTGCCGGTCTCCCCGGCCTGTGGCAGGGATTGGTAGAACTCACTGAAATAGGGACTGGTCCTCATTGCATAGAGCGCATCCACCAATTGTTTTGGGGAGATGGCATTATTCCTTGACAGGCCGTTTCCATCGTAAAAATACATACCGGTGGTATCCACTCCTTTGGTTTGCCAGAAATCGAGCAATGCCCTGACCCCTGCCTGGGTGGTAGGTTTGTTGTAGGCCTTGGCACCAATCTTCCTCAGTAATTTGGAACTCCGCCAGTTTACACTCATCATGTTGGTGATGTTAACCTCAGGGACGACCGGTTTTCCGAAATACTCAAGGGCGGCGCCTGTAACAAATATTTTTAGTGTGGAAGCGGGGATCATGGGTTGTTTCGACTGATAATCAGCCACTACCAGTGGATCGGCAGAAGTTACATCCACGATCATATAGCCCAGCGTTGCATCGTGGAACATCGGATCGAGGCGTAGTGCGTGGAGGGAGTCGAGCAAGGCAGAGTAATAGCGCTGCAGGATATTTAATTCGGGAGGTGGGAGGGAGGCGATGTCGCCCGGCTGTTCGTTGCGACAGCCAATGATCAGAAAAACAAACAGAAAAAAGGATAGCAGCCTTGCTTTGTCCGACATCGTTTTTTGTTGCGGGTTCAAATTTCGGAAAATTTGATAAAACTGCAACATTTTTTCTGCATGTTTTTCTCTTTCCGATTGTTAAATATCCTTAAATATGTCAAAGTGTAGTTTTTACATCCGGTTTTTTTTATAGTTTTGCATGCTTTTTTAGAATTAAAATAAATAAAATAATGATCAAGAAGGTCCTGATTGCCAACCGAGGCGAGATTGCAGTAAGGGTAATGCGGTCCTGCCGGGAGATGGGGCTGATCACCGTGGCGGTCTATTCCGATGCCGACCGCAAGGCGCTCCATGTACGCTATGCCGATGAAGCTTATCGGATAGGGCCTCCCCCTTCCAGGGATAGTTACCTGAATATCGAGGCTATCATCGGTGCAGCCAGGAAGTCGGGTGCCGATGCCATTCATCCCGGATATGGTTTTTTATCGGAAAACGCCGTTTTCTCTGAACGCTGCAAAGCAGAGGGCATTAAATTCATCGGTCCTGATGCCTATGCCATCCGTACCATGGGCGACAAGATAACCGCCCGCAGGACCATGGTTGACTCCGGTGTGCCTGTTGTACCCGGCACGAAAGAAAAGTTGACCGATGAAGCCAAAGCTGCAGAAATTGTGACGGCGATCGGATTACCGGTTATGATCAAAGCATCGGCAGGCGGCGGCGGAAAGGGTATGCGGTTGGTCAAAAAGATGGATGAACTCCTTCCTTCGCTGAGAATGGCCAGGTCGGAGGCCCTGAATGCTTTTGGCGACGATTCGGTATATATCGAGAAGTACATTGAATCTCCCCATCATATTGAGTTTCAGATACTGGCCGACCAGCATGGCAATGTGGTGCATTTGTTCGAAAGAGAATGTTCGATCCAGCGCAGGCACCAGAAAGTGATCGAGGAGACTCCATCGCCCCTGATGACTCCTGAATTACGCCGCGAAATGGGGGAGAAAGCCGTTGCCGCCGCCAGGGCGGTCAATTACGAGGGTGCAGGTACCATTGAATTCATTGTGAGCGATCAACGGGAGTACTATTTTCTGGAGATGAATACCCGGCTTCAGGTGGAACATCCCATTACCGAACGCGTGGTTGGGGTGGATCTGGTCAGGGAGCAGATCAATATTGCCAACGGATTGCCCCTCCCGTTTACCCAGGATGACCTCAGGCAGCACGGACACTCCATTCAATGCCGTATTTACGCCGAAGATCCTGATAATAACTTCATGCCCAACCCTGGCGTCATTCAGCATATCTCAGTCCCGCTCGGACTGGGCGTGCGCTACGATGGCTATGTTTATGAAGGCTACGAAATTCCCATGCATTACGACCCCATGATCTGCAAGCTGATCACCTGGGCCGAAAACCGGCAGGATTGTATCGCCCGGATGCGGAGGGCTTTGTACGAATACAAGATCACGGGAGTTAAAACTTCCATAAAGTTTCTGGAAAAGATCATGGATGCTCCCTCGTTCCGTGAGGGTAAATATAATACCCACTTCATCGAAGAAAACCATGAGAGGCTCTTTACCCCTGGTGTCTGCGGTGTGGAGTGCGAAGATATGGCCATGATCACCGCCTTTATCGATTACCTGGATAAAATGGCCAGGATCCAGCCGCCACGGTATACCGAAGAACTTGGATCGAACTGGAAGGATTTCGGAAGAAAAAGAAGTGTCTTACGCCTTTAATTAAACTTTATGGCATACGAAGTCAGCATCGAAAACAGGACCGCGAAGATCGAACTGCACAACCGGAACGGCTCACGGGCATTGGTGGCGGTGGACGACCGGCTTTACGACCTCGATATCACCGAAGTGGAGGAGGGAGTCTATTCCATCATCTACAACGGACATTCCTATAATATTGAACTGATCGGTGGCGAAACCGGAAAAAAATACGTGGTCAATACCTTTACCCGAACCTTCAATGCCGAGATCATCGACGCCGAAGCCAAGTACATCCGCAGCCGGAACCAGGGACATGAGATGGAGGGCAGCAATCTGATCCAGTCGCCAATGCCGGGTAAAATAGTCAAGATACCTGTCGCGGTCGGCGACCGTGTTGAGAATGGCCAGACCCTTGTCGTGGTGGAAGCGATGAAAATGCAAAGTGAATTTAAAGCTACGGGAACCAAAGTTGTCAGGGAGATTCCGGTGAAGGAGGGAGATACGGTCGAGGCCCATCAGGTAATGTTAAGGTTGGAAGATACCGTGGATGAATCATTGTAATGGTTAATTGTCAGTTGTTGAAAAAAGATCATTATGCAGAATTTAGAAGAACGCTACAAAGCGTTTGAAGAACGGAACCGTCGTGCCGAATTGGGCGGGGGGGAAGAAAAGATCGCAAAGATACATAAGAGCGGACGGTTGACGGCCAGGGAGCGTATCTCCGCCCTTTTGGACCCGAACACCTTCGTGGAAATGGATAAGATGGTGGTACACCGTTGTTCCGATTTCGGCATGACCGGGAATAAGATCCCGGGTGACGGGATGGTCACCGGTTATGGCAAGATCGACGGCCGGCTCGCATTCGTATTTGCCCAGGATTTTACTGTTTTTGGCGGGACCATGAGCCGTGCCAATGCAGATAAAGTGGTGAAGGTGATGGATATGGCTATGCGCATGGGAGCTCCTCTGATCGGACTGAACGACTCGGGCGGCGCACGAATCCAGGAAGGGGTGGAGAGCCTGGCAGGATATGCCGATATTTTTTACCGCAATGTGATGGCTTCGGGCGTGATCCCTCAGATTTCGGCCATTCTGGGCCCTTGCGCCGGCGGGGCGGTCTATTCTCCGGCCATGACCGATTTTATCCTGATGGTCAAGGAGTCGAGCTACATGTTCGTGACCGGTCCGGAGGTGATCCGTACCGTAACCCACGAAGAGGTCACAATGGAAGAACTTGGCGGCGCGATGTCGCACAACTCAAAAAGCGGTGTAGCCCATTTCACGGCAGAAAACGATGAGCAGGTGGTGCTGATGATCCGGGAACTGATGAGTTTCCTTCCTTCCAACAACATGGAAGACCCTCCCACACAGCCTTGTCACGACGATATCATGAGGCAGGATGAAAAGCTTCAGCACATCGTCCCGGCCGATCCGAACAAACCTTATGACATGAAGGAGATCATCCATCTCGTGGTGGATAATCACAACTTCTTTGAGGTGATGCCCTTTTACGCCCAGAATATCGTGATCGGTTTCGCCCGGCTCAATGGAAAACCGGTCGGGATTGTGGCTAACCAGCCAGCTTACCTGGCCGGGGTACTCGACATCAACTCCTCGGTGAAAGCTGCCAGATTTGTGCGTTTTTGCGATTGTTTCAACATTCCCATCATCACCTTCGTGGATGTTCCCGGATTTCTTCCCGGTACCGTACAGGAGTTTGGCGGGATCATCAAGCACGGGGCAAAACTTCTCTATGCCTTTTCGGAAGCCACCGTGCCCAAGATCACCCTGATTACCCGGAAAGCCTATGGCGGAGCTTATGACGTGATGTCGAGCAAACATATCGGCGCTGATGTGAATTATGCATGGCCAACCGCCGAGATTGCGGTGATGGGCCCCGAAGGTGCCGTTAACATCCTCCACAAAGGCAAACTGAACGAAACAGACCGGGCTGCTGCCGTCGACAACTATCGTACCACCTTCGCCAATCCATACAAAGCCGCAGAACTTGGTTATGTGGATGAGATCATCCTGCCCGCCTCCACGCGGATGAAACTAATCCAGGCACTCGATCTGACCCAGAACAAAAGCAAGACCAATCCCCCCAAAAAGCACGGGAATATTCCTTTGTAGTACATTAACGGTTTTCCGTCACCTCACTTTTTTGAATTTCTGTTTCCGGGAACAAACCTAAAGACCGTACCTTTGCACCTGTACCGGGTTGCATATCTCCGGACCGTACAGCATGAATAATAAGATCAATATCAGAATGATTTTTTGGCTGGTTATGTGGTTGGCCGGAATGATCCCTTCCGTCCATGCACAGCAACGTGGCTTTAAACTTCCCGAACCCGTGTACAGCGCGGCTGACCGGATGCGGGATTCAGCCATGGCCATGAAAGTGCCCCTGCTCAGTTTTCCGGAAACATACCGGAACAGAAGTTTGCCTTACCGGGTAGATAATTCGGAAACCGAATACTGGCCCGGGATCCGGTATCAGTATAATTTCTATAGTTGTCAGCAGCATTGCGGGGTTGGCTATCTCTTTGGTTACGAGATCAACCGCCGGCGTGAACAGCCCGGCTGGTACTGGGAAAATACCTATCCGACCCATTATACGTGGAACTTCATGAACCATGGGGAACGGTACCAGGGGGTTAACTTTTTACAGAGTTTTGAGATCATCCGGAAGCAAGGCCACATGACCTCCGACCAGTACGGGAATGATACCAGCCTAACCTATCTCGGATGGATATCCGGCTATGACCGCTTTTACCGGGGTATGTTCAACCGCCTGAAGGGGGTTTCTGCCATTGAGGTCAACGGAGCCGAGGGCATACAGCAACTGAAGAATTTTCTCTACGACAGGATGGAAGGCCGGACCCCCGGCGGTATTGCCTGCTTTACTACCAGCAGTTACTCCCTGCTCAACCTGCCACAGTTGCCTTCCGGAACCCCCGGGGAGGGAAAAAGCATCGTACTCTACTGGACACCTTCTCCAACACACGGTCTGACCATCGTGGGATACAACGATTCCATTCGTTATGACATTAATGGCGATGGTCAAT
>CAYLVY010000035.1:25718-30359 GCA_964387205.1 uncultured Draconibacterium sp. | reverse complement strand
TTCGTCAGGTCATCCACCCTCAACAAAGGAACCACCTTCCGGATCGTTCTGAAGAAATAACCCTTGGCAGGCATCTACATTCATATTCCGTTCTGCCGGCATAAATGCCCGTACTGTAACTTCTTCTCCCTGGCTTCGGTCAAAGGAATGGCACTATTCCCTGAAGCCTTGCGCCAGGAGATGGCGCTCACGGCCGGATATCTCGAAGGGAGGCCCGTTGAATCCATTTATGTGGGCGGAGGGACACCTTCCCTCTTCTCCCCGAAAGAGATCCCCCTCCCGGATCCTGCATTGTTTCCTATTACCGGCAAGGGAAATGCCCCTCCGGAGATTACCCTCGAGGTGAACCCGGAGGACGTCACCGAAACGTTTGTCATCGAACTTGCCGAAACACCATTCAACCGTATCAGCCTGGGAGTTCAGTCATTTATCGCAGAGGAGCTCCGATATCTTCAGCGGCACCATTCGGCAGGCCAATCCCTGCATGCCATCCGGCTTCTGAAGGAAGCGGGATTTCACAACCTGAGCATCGACCTGATATTCGGCCTTCCCGGTTCTGACGAAGCTTCACTCCGAATGAACCTCGAAAAGACCTTCTCGCTGGAAATCCCCCACTTTTCAGGCTATGCCCTGACCGTGGAAGAGCGAACCCCCCTGGCCTGGCTGATCCGGAAACATCGAAAATTACCTCCCGAAGATGATATCCAGGCAGGTCAGTTTATGCTGCTCATGAAACTGGCACGGGAATATGGTTATGAACAATACGAAATTTCCAATTTTGCCCTTGATGGCCGTTATGCACGGCATAACTCCGGCTACTGGCAAGGAACGCCCTACCTGGGACTCGGACCATCTGCCCATAGCTATAACGGCTGGTCGAGGCGATGGAATGTTTCCGGCGTGACTGATTACCTCGAAGCCATGAAAAAAGGCAAACCGCTGTTCGAAGAGGAGATACTGAGTACAACACAACAGTACAACGAGTATGTGATGACCTCCCTCCGCACCAGGTGGGGCTGCAGTATGCAGAAAATAGGAAAGGATTTCGGACCTGCATTTCAAGATTTCATAACCCGCCGGATGAATGTTTATGTCCGGAATGGCTGGATGGAGGAGAAAAACGGCTGCCTTTATTTAACCGATGAAGGGAAACTTCGGGCCGACGGCATTGCCGCCGCATTGTTCATGGATGACGGGAAATCTTAAGGGTTTGCCTGTCAGTAATTTGAAATGTCAGGCGGCAAAATTTCCATTGCTGAAAAAAGTTATTAACAATCCCTTCACCTTATTCCTTTGCGACTGATTAACCGTCAAACCGGCGGCAGTGGATTGGCGCCTTCCCGGCCGCGCTAACATCCCTAATCATGAAGAAAATAGTGATCAGCGCCTGCCTGTGGGCATGGGCCGGCGCCATGGCTATCGGCCAGATTGCGGCCTGGGATTTCTATGGACAATCCCAGCCTGTTGCCTGCACAGCAACTACATTTCACCCGGACCTGATATCCTCCGGCGGAGCCAGTCAAATCACCCGGGGACCTGGTGCTCCTCCCTCCGCCGGAGTACACTCCTTTCGCACCACAGGGTTCCAGAATAACGGGATCTCTGTTGCGAATACAGATTACTTTCAGGTTACCCTGACAACAGCGCCTGGTTTTAAACTTAGTTTATCCACCCTTGATGCCAGGTTTAACGGCACCTCGACCTTTTACGCTGCACCCGGTGTTACCTCTCAGTTTGCATACAGTCTTGATGGTTCCAACTTTATCCTGATCGGAAACCCGGTCCAGTCTGCAGCGCTGACTATGTCGCAGATAGACCTGACTACTATTCAGGAGCTTCAGAATGTACATTCGTCGGTGACTGTCACGTTGAGATATTATGCAAGCGGGCAGACAACCACCGGAGGATGGGGTTTTTATTCGGTTTCAGCCGGTACCAATGGATTTTCGGTCGGCGGCACTGTAATCCCCGCAACCATAGCACCGCCGGCAATTCAAGCTTCTGCCATCATCTTCAACGACATTGGCGTCACCCAACTCTCGCTTTCCTGGACCCCGGGAGATGGTGAAAAAAGGATCGTAAAAATGAACACTGACCAATATTTCTCACTTCCGCCGGACGGGGAGGATCCATTGGCCGATCCTCATTATACCGGAACAGGTGAACAGGTTGTTTTCAACGGTTATGACAACAATATCATTTCCATCACCGGCCTTCAGCCCGGAAACAATTACTGGTTCAGGGTTTTCGAATACAATGGAGCCGGTTCTCTGACCAGATATAATGTAGAAACAGCATCAGGAAATCCGAACGAAGTCACCACATCGTCCACGATATTGCCGCCTGTAGTGACGGATCCCGGTGCTTCCATGATAACCACAGAATCGGCTATGCTGGGAGGAAGAATAACCGGCACCGGAGGTGGTGCCGTCACGGCCAGGGGTACGGCCTGGGGCCTGCAATCTCCGGTAGATATTGACGATCATCCGCTGGCAGAAGGGGGTATCGATACGGGGGTGTTTGCCCATCAAAGAACAGGATTTCCTCCCGGAACCCTCATCTACTATGCGGCATGGGCCACCAATCAGTCGGGAACCGCGCTGTCTCCGGAAGGAGAGTTCTATACCCTTTCTTCAGAACCATCAGCCCATGTCGGATCGTTCACCGCGACCGGAACAGGAACCACTTCGGTTGGCCTTACATGGCAGCCCTCCGGTGTGAATAATGGCGGGTACCTGATCCTGCAAAGGTGCGGAAATACTCCGTGTGCAGCAGTTCCTTCCGATGCCCTGGAATACTCACCGGGGGATGTTCTTGATGATGCGCTTGTCGTGGCCGATATCCGCGACGGAAACGCCTGCTCGGGAATAGTGGCAGGCCTCCAGCCTGGTACGGCTTACTCCTTCTCCATTTTCCCTTACTCCTGGGACGGGCTGCATCCGGCCACCATCAATTATCTGTGCATGCCCCCTGTTCCCTTTGATTCAGCTGTCACCGCATTGCCACTTTCTTCTACCTATCACTGGACAGGAACGGCAGGCAATAATTGGAATAATTCGGCCAGTTGGAGCCCGGAGAGGACTACGCCTGCGCCGAACGACCACCTCATCTTTGATCAGGCCGGCAGTACCGTCATTACCGGAGTTCCGCCCCAAACCGTTGGACAACTTCATGTCCTTTCGGAAACATCCATCACCCTTCAGGGTAATGGCACGCTCATCATTGGAGGAGATTGCGGTCACGATCTGATTGTCGATCAAGGGTGCCAGTTGAACTTGTCAGGATCAGGGGTTATATTGCTTTCGGCCGACAGCGCTGCAACCGTTTCCATTCATGGGCAAATGACATTCAGCGGCGGTGGGCACCGGTTGCTGTCGCCGGTCCCGCAGGGGATTGTCTTTCATCCCGGATCACAATTCAAAGCAGGAAGCGGGTTTTCGGGCAATGCATTTGGTACTGTCAACCTTGGATCGGTCGTTTTTTGCGGTGGTTCGACCTATATTGCCATGGCCGGCGGAAATCCTTTTGGCGCTCCTGCTCCTTCATCGGTGGTCGTGTTCCAGCCCGGATCCCTGTATCGTATCGACGCTTATCATGTTCCCTCCTTCGGAGGAAGGACATACGGGAATTTTGAAATGAACTATCCGGGAATGATCACGGCGACAGGGAATGCCGCTGTTGCCATCGACCATTTTACGGCTTCTCAGGGTTCGTTTTATTTCAATGTTACCGGAAATCCGGGCCATATCATCCGGGGAGACCTTCATGTCTGTGCTCCTGCAACGCTGTTCTTCTCACCATCCTCCAGCGGAACGGTCCATTTCAATGGAAATACCGGTCAGACTATTTCAGGGGGCGGATCGATCATATCGGGCACTAACAGCAGGATCGTGGTAAACAATCCGACCGGAGTCGTTTGCCAGACTGACGCAGAACTGAACGACCTGATCATCGGGGAAGGAGCCTTCGTCGAAGTGGTACCGGAGGTTACCCTGACTGTGGAAGGAGACCTGATTAACCTGTCGCCTTCCCCTTACATGAAATAACGCAATGACACAAGGGATGACCATATCCTCAGGATGATGGCGACAGCCTGACGCAAAGGCAGGTTTATTGCGTATCTTTGCCGGAGATACGCAATAAACCCGTGCTGAAAAAACTACCAAAAATCCGGCAATCGACTCTTTTTACCACTTCGGTGGTAACGGTTGCATGTATGTTCCTTTTTCTGTTGCCTGTCAGTTCTGTGTGGTCTCAGGTCCCGGCCGGCTACTATGCCACGGCTGCCGGGAAAACCGGAGCGACATTGCAGATTGCACTGTTCAATATCATCAAGGGGCATAATGTGATCAATTATACCCCCGGTGTCTGGAATGCTTTTTATTCCACCGACCTGAAAGCCAACGGCAGCATCTGGGACATGTACAGTGATGTACCGGGAAGCACCCCGCCTTATGTATACTGGCCCGGATCGGATCAATGCGGATCCGGCGGAGGGGGAACAGAAGGCGATTGCTACAGCAGGGAGCATTCTTTTCCCAAGAGTTGGTTTAACGATGTGGCGCCGATGAATACCGATCTCTTCCACATTGTTCCGGCGGATCAGTATGTAAACAATATGCACAGTAATTACCCTTATGC
>CAYLVY010000035.1:9421-25708 GCA_964387205.1 uncultured Draconibacterium sp. | reverse complement strand
TTCAGCCTCTTTTATCTCCCTGAATGGCAGCAAAAAGGGAACTTGTGCCACACCGGGATATTACGGGACCGTTTTTGAGCCCATTGATGCCTATAAGGGTGATTTTGCCCGTGCCTATTTTTACATGGCGACCCGCTATCAGAATGTAATCAATTCCTGGCAGGACAATGACCCCAACGCCGATGCCGTGCTCGATGGCACATCTTATCCGGCTTTTGAAGCGTGGTACCTCAGCCTCCTCATCGCATGGCACACGCAGGATCCTGTTTCGGCCAAAGAGGTTGCACGAAACGATTCCATCTACAAACTGCAACTGAACCGTAATCCTTTCATTGACCACCCTGAATATGTATCAGCCGTGTGGCAACCATCCGGTCCCAAACCGGAGCCCACAGCACATGTTACTGGTTTCATAGCTTTTACCGGAAATCCGCCCTACAATACCGTCCGGTTTACCTGGACGGATGCCACCGGTGCAGTTCTGCCGGATGGTTATCTTGTCAGGGGCGGAACAGCAGGATACGGATCTATTGTCAATCCTTCCGATGGTGAACCTGTTCCGGATGGTACACTGGATAAAAATGTCAGCAGCGGGGTTCAAACCATAGACATTACCGGCCTGTCAGCCAATACTTTGTATTATTTCAGAATTTTCCCCTATACCAATTCCGGTACCCAGATCGATTATAAAACCAATGGCGTCATCCCTTCTGATACAGCGCTTACCACCCCGGGTGTCAACACCTTACAGCCCGGGGATATGGCCATTATTGAAGCCGGAGCCACTGATCCGGACCGGATCTCATTTATCACCTTCCGGCAATTATCAGCGGGGACGATCATACGTTTTACTGATAATGGATTCATGAGTCCTGCCAGTGTCAGGACCGGGGAGGGATTTCTCACCTACACGGCTCCTTCCGTAATCCCTGCCGGAACGATCATCTCCTGGCAAAATGGTATGAATATTTCCGGAACCGGTTGGAGTTCAGCTACTCCGGGTAACTTTCTCCTTTCGGTTTCAGGCGATCAGGTATTTGCTTTTCAGGGCACCTGGGGTGTCGATCAGGTGGTATTGTTTGGCGTTCAGAGCGGTAATGCGGCATGGCTCACTTCCGGATCGGCCTCTTCCAATACATCATATCTGCCTTTGGGGCTGGTACCTCACCTGACGGCTCTGACCTTTCCTGAACCCAATGGATACTTCAACCTGATCCAGCAATGTTCGTCAGGGGCGCTGCTCAGCCTGGCCGGCTATAACACGAACTGGGCCCGAAGCGCCGCCGCACTTCCCACGCCATCATGGAATATTACCATTGATCCCCATACGATCCTGACTCAAACCGCCACTGTGGAAACCATGACGGTTGCAGCCGGAGAAACCCTGACCATTCCTGAAGGAATTCAACTTACGGTAAATACTGATCTGATAATATTGCCCTGAAATTCAGCAGATTTATGGAATACCGTTAGCGGCTGGTATAAGTCTGAAAAGATCTTCCATTCTGGAGATATATTGATCAATGGACACAATAGACGGGTTCTTTTCAGCATAGTTTCCGGATGATTCCCTGAGTGCTGCCAACTCTTTTTCAATGCCTTTCACCGGTTCTTCCAATTGGGTTAGCACGCTGCGCAGGATCGCATTTCTCTGCCGGATGGCATTTTCGGTATTGATCCGGGCCTCCACCAGTTCCAGCGTACGCTCCCTGATGATCTCCTCCAGGTCTGACTGATGACGAATCAGTTCCTTTTCAAGCCTGTTCTGATAAACTGCTAACCTGATACTGACGATCGTCTGGTTCAAATCGAATGGCTTAACAAGAAATGCATGTGGCCTGGCTGAAAATGCTTCATCGAAGACATTCAACTGGCTCATCCCCGTGATGAAAACTATGGCACAGCCAAAGTTTTGCATGATCAGGCCTGCCGCCTCAATCCCATTCATCTTGCCGGCAAGGGTAATATCCATCAGCACAACATCGAAAACCGCTCCTTCACGCGTTTGATCTTCAAGCCAAGTCAAACCCTCCTCTGCTTTGCGGAAAATGGAGAGCACTTTAAATCCATATGGCTCGATCTGCATCCTCAGGTCATTCGCCAGCAGGATTTCATCTTCAAAAATTATAACTTTAAGGGCTTGTTGGGAACTCATATTGGCAAAGATAAGACATATTTCTTAAATATTACCTATCATGGTAAAATAAATATGGCTCAGGCGACCCGGACATCTGATATTCAAAAAAAGAGAGCATCTCAGTGCCTGTGTTTCCTGAAAAAGTCGCCAATCATTTGCCGGCATTCGCGCTCAAGCACTCCTGAAGCAACGACGGTTTTAGGATGAAGAAGCGGGTGCCCTACCTGCCTGAAACCCCTTTTATCATCTTCTGCTCCAAAAATAATTCCTCCCAACTGGGCCCAAAACGCAGCGCCGGCGCACATCACGCAAGGTTCTAGGGTTACGAACAGTGTACAATCTTTCAGGTACTTACCCCCAAGATAGTCAGCAGCGGCAGTAAAGGCCTGCATTTCAGCATGTGCGGTAACATCCCGTAATGTTTCGGTCAGATTGTGTGCCCGGGCTATGATTGTACGGTTGCAGACAATGATCGCACCAACCGGGACCTCATTTTTCTCCATAGCTTTCTGAGCCTCCCGGATTGCTTCATTCATATAATACTCCGGCGAAAAGAGCGGATATGGCATAACAGATTGTGCTGATGATTCACTATTTGCGAATGACTATCTTTTCTGCGCAAACCACCTGGCTGCCGCGGGTCAGGGAAACCAGACAGACCCCGTCGGGTTGGCCGGAAAGGTCAATCTGATACCGGCCAGATCCGTCAGACTGAACCATTTGGTGAAGGATGGCCCGTCCGTCAAGCGTGGTTACAGTAACGGCGACCGGTGTGGTTTCTCCCGAAGGCAGGCGGAAACGATAAATCCCATCTGTGGGATTTGGCCCGGCCAGTAATTCAGTTTTAACCTGGTTCACTCCGGTGGCAACATCCCAGGTCAGGGTGAAAAAACCCCTGCCATGCGTGGCAGCCAATACGGTATGGTCAGATGTACGGACATCCAGCATATCGGTTCTTACGTTGCCCATTCCTGCATTAACCGGAAACCATACCACCATCGGGTGGAACAGGTCGGTACATTCCCAGACACCTGACTCAGTGGCAATCATTGCCTGACGGTCGTTTTGCGGATGAAGCACTACCCATCTGACCGGCATATCGGGCAAATTGCCCTCTGCGTTTGTCCAGTTCTCCCCACCATCGGCGGTGACCCAAACCGATGGCACCCCGTAATTGGAAAAAGTTACCACCAGTGTATCTTCGGAAGACCCCACTGCAATGGCGGAGAGTGATGCGGCAGGAAAAGCGGAACTGCCGATCTCCTGGACCGCAGGGTCCGGGGTATTGGCCCCTGCGACCCTGAAAAGACGCCCCGAGGCAGATCCGACAAACAAAGTAGTCGATCCTGCGGGGGAATGCGGCGAAGACCTGACAACGGTAAATGGAACCTGGCTCCCGGTATGAAGGCTGAAAAAATTCCCGGTGGCGCCAAAGGTCGGATTATGGATTCTTAACAATTGATCTTCATGGGTGCCAATATAATCCACAGCGTTACAATAGAGTATCTGATTACGGTAATCAAGGTCGGCAGGACTGACAAAAGTGCCGCTCGACCATTGGCTCAGGGAGTTGATATAATTCCCTTCATCAAATACAATATACTGGTTATAATAAATGGAGGTAATGGCTATATCGGGATCGGATTTATCAATAAAACAGTAAGCGCCATCTCCTCCGGTCACCATATTTTGGATGGTCAAAGGCTCTCCCAACCCAACCTGATAAAGGCTCCCGTTATCCTGCAATCCACCGTAGAACTGGTTAAACCCTGCCTGGGGATGTAAGGCGCAGGTATAGACCTGCAGGGTGTTGAACCCTTTGTTGTGCTCTTCAAAAACAGGAACAGCATAAGTGCCCTGGTTGGTGTAGAAAACCCCGCCGTCGCTTCCGAAAAGAAGCTCATTCGATGATCCGGGTTTAAAGATGATCGCGTGTTGATCGGCATGGACATAGTCGGTGCCACCTCCGGAATACATTCCCGTCCAATTACTGATATTCAACCAGTTATTTCCACCGTTGAACGATTTATGCAAGTCCAGTCCGCCGATATATAACCAATCGGCATTGTTTGGATCTACCCCCAGGGCAAGTGCATGCCAGGCAATGGTAGCAAAGTTTTCGGAATACATAAGATTGGTAGGTAGGGCTTTTTTGACCCATGTTTCTCCCTTATCCCCGGAACGGAGAATATGATAGCAGTTGAAGTACCGGAACCCATTTTCGGGGTTTATATAACCACTGGCAATCAAGGCATACACCACCATTGAATCGGCTGGGGAAGTGCCCAGGACAACCCTGCCGGGAATATTCCGTCCCGGGGTAGTGAGAATTTCTGCCTGATATTGCTGGTTTACGTTCCAGTCTGTTCCGTTATCGGACCAGAGTATGATGGCGGCGCCGGCTCCTTCAAGGTTAGGCCGGGTTCCGACATAAAGACGGTTATCGGCTCCGAGTGCAATATCGCTGACACAATAGGACACACTGGTCCCGGGAATGAGCGGTAAAACCTGTTGCCAGGTTGATCCATGGTCGGCAGAACGAAATAGGCCATCGCCGGGCTGGCTCTGATGCTGGCTCCCCATATACAGACCTGAAGCGACCCCGGCGTAGAGCACACTGAGACCGTTTTCGATCCGGACCACTATATCTGTTACATAGGCAAACTGTTCAGTGCCAGGAATATGGTACCAGGTCTCCCCTCCGTCATCACTTCGTCCGATACCAAAACCCAGACCGGAGCTTTCCCTGTATGTTTGCATGGCAGTCTCTGCCTCCCCGGTCCCGACATAAAAAGTTTGCGGGTTTTGCGGATCATAAGCCAGGCAACGAATGGCAAGATTACTCCAGAAGTCGCTCACCGGTACCCAGGGGCTGGCGGCATTGGTGATGTTGGTATTGTACCAGAGACCGCCGGTAACGCCTCCGGCCCACACTTTCTTCGAGGTCGGATCATTCGGGTCATACATGATCGTCCTGGTTCGTCCGCCCATATCGGCTTCATGACTGTACCACACCATGGAACGTAAACCGGAATCCTTCAATTTGCGGGCCTGTTCGTTGGCAATCCGTAAACGTTCCCGCGGAACAGTTCCGGTAGCGGGATCGAAAGTCATCAAAAAATCATGAAATGCAGCAATATCAGGCTGATCTGGAGATTTTTCCTTTTTTGTACCGGCCTTTTCCGCCACCGGCACCTGTTGTCCGAAGGAGAGGAACATCTGCTCGAACGTCAAGCGTTCATTCACGATTTGACTATCGGAATACACTATCATTACGATAGCCGGAAAAAAAATTGCAGGCCAGAGCCTTTTTATCATGCAGGTCACTTTATTGTGGGTTTTCATATATGAGAATTTTTTCCAGTTGTTCCAGTTCCATCGCCTCCTCTAACCGATAGGGGCCAATCCGGGTCCGGCAGAGGGAGGTGAGGTGGGCCCCGCATCCCAGAATATGTCCCACATCCCGGGCCAGGGCCCTGATATAGGTTCCCTTACTGCATGCTACCCGAAAGCCGGCTTCAGGCAGTTCGACACGGGTCAGGTCAAAAGCGCTGATCACAATCCTGCGGGGAGTGATCTCAACAGGGATATTTTTTCTTGCAGACCGGTATGCCCGCTTACCATCCACTTTGATCGCGGAGAACTGAGGGGGAACCTGCTCCAGTATCCCTGTAAATTTCCGGAAGGCCTCCCTGATTTGTCCCTCATCGGGAAGCGGGCCCTTAAACTGCCAGTCGGTTTCGGTTTCAAGATCAAAGGAAGGGGTAGTGGAACCAAAGCAAAAGGTGCCGGTATACTCTTTTTCCAGTTCCTGAAATTCTTCAATTTTTTTGGTAAATTTCCCTGTACAAAGGATCAGCAAACCGGTGGCCAGCGGGTCCAATGTTCCGGCGTGGCCGATCCTGATCTTTTTAAGACCGGTATTTTTCCGGAGCAGGGAACGGACTTTTCCGACCACATCAAAAGAGGTCCAGCGGTAGGGCTTCCTGACCAGCAGCATCTCTCCCTGTTCAAAATGGAATTCCATTAAAGTACGGCCAGATCGTGGCCTGTTAACAGATAGATAATCAGCACCAGGCCGACCACGATACGGTAATAGCCGAAGACCCTGAATCCGTGACGGGTAAGAAAGGAGATAAAGGCTTTGATGGCCACAATGGCGACCAGAAAACCAACCAGGTTTCCGAGTGCCAGGATCTGAATATTGTGCGCGGTCAGAATTTCAGGTTTGTCGTGATAAGTATCCCACAGGCTCTTCGCAAAGGCACCAGCCAGGGTTGGGACGGCGAGAAAAAAGGAGAACTCGGCAGCCATCTTTCTGGTCAGTTTTTGCTGCATTCCCCCGACAATAGTAGCCGCACTGCGGCTCAACCCGGGGAATACCACCGACAATATCTGAAACACCCCGATAATGAAGGCGCTTTTATAGGTGATCTCTTCTTCGCGGTCGATGGAGGTGTTTTTGAACCATTTGTCAACGAAAAGCAGGAGGATACCACCCAGAAAGAGAACGACGGCAATGAAAAATGGTTTCTCCAGTACCTGGTCGATGTGGCTTTTCAGGGCAATCCCCACGATGGCGGCAGGAATAAAGGCCACAATGAGTTTGAGATAAAAGCCCCAGGATTTGACGTTGACAAATTTCCGCCAGTAAAGAAGAATAACGGAGATAATGGTGCCAAACTGAATATTTTCGATAAAAAGCTTGGTAAAAGGGTCTTTTTCGATTCCCAGCAAGGCTGCGGAAATGGCCATATGGCCGGTGGAGGAAACAGGAAGAAACTCAGTCAGCCCCTCAACGATGGCAATAATTATGGCCTGAAGGACCGACATTAGTCTTTGGGCTTTTTCATGATGGCAAAGATCTCGATGACATACCCGATCAAAATGAGGATCGGGGCCAGCGTAATCCTTCGGAAACTGAATATTTCAGGGCTGAACTGGGTAGGATCATCAGCGCCGCCGCCGATCATCAGTAAGAAGCCTGCCAGGATAAAGGCCAGGCCGATGAGCATCAGGCGGTAATTTTCTTTGCCAAAGGCAAATTCACCTGTATTATGCACTTTCACAGCACTATCCCTGGAGGATGGTTTCGTCGTGGCAAGCGAAGCTTTGGTGGCTGCGGGTTTGGTTTTCGGATTCATGTTTTCGGGTATATCAGGATGGCAAAGGTAATGATTTTAAATAGATCAGGTATAGAGGAGATCTGTGCGGATCCGGAGGTATTTCCTCACGGCAAACCATGTCGAGATAAAGGTGATCAGGGCTCCCAGGACAAAGAGCGAGGCCACCATGCTTGCAAGCAGAACCGGATCGGTGATTTCGGGCAATTCAGGGATCTCCTCCACTGCAAACCAGAGAATTACCATCAGCATGGCCAATGCCAGAAAGGCGCTGAGCAAACCATGAAAGATGCTTCGCCGGACCATCGGTTTGCGTATAAAGCCTTCGGTAGCCCCAACCAGCTGCATCGTACGGATCATGAAACGCCGGGCGTATACCGACAGCCGGATCGTATTATTGATCAACACAATCGCGATGAAGAGCAGGATGGCTCCAAAGCCCAGCAGGAACAGGCTGATCCGCTCCGCATTCCGGTTGATGGCATCCACCAGCGATTTTTGGTAAAACACTTCGCTGACCTCCGGCATTTTCATCAGGTTGAATTCAATGCCTGACAGCGAATCCCTGTTTGAATAAGGGGCTTTGATCCGTAATTCGATACCCGGAAGCAAAGGATTCTCGCCCAGAAAATCCATAAAATCCTCTCCCAGTTCATTCCGGAGCCGTTCGGCCGCTTTCGCCCTGGGGATATATTCTGCACTGCGGACGAATGGTTGCAATTCAAGCTTTTTCTTAATCTCCAGGATTCTTACCTCCTTCACCTCCTCCTTCAGCATTACGGAAAAACCGATATTCTCCCGCACATGATCCGACAACTTTCTCGCATGCAACATGATAAGCCCCATAAGACCAAGCAGGAACAGCACCAGCGTAATGCTGATGATCATGGTGATCTGCGCAGTGGCAATGCGGCGCCGGTAATATCGTTCCTCAAAATTGGCCATAAAGGGAAAAACCGGTTAAAATTAAGGAAATTTCACTTCGACCGACTCCTTTCACTGCGGATCATCTGTTTCTGTTTTTCACTATGGAACCCCAGTGTTGACCGGATGCCACTCAGGGTTCCCTTCCAGATAAAATTGAAAACTGCGCGGGAGGTATCACGTTCGTAAAATATATACCCTTTCCTCCGGATACCGTCGCCGGAAGGATTGGATAACGGAAGCAAAAGGTTGGCCACCTCACTCATCAACCCTTTCCCGATCCTTTCCCATGGATCCCTGTTTTCAGGTAAAAATTTTATTTGCAGGTCGTGGTAAATAAAAGTAAGATATCCGGTAACCAGGCTGTCATTGCCCATGAATGCGTTCAATACCAGGGTATCCAGTACTCCGCGTTTCAACGATACCGGAAGCAGCCGGGTCAGCATGGGGTTCAGGTCTGATAATTCCATCGAGGAAACCTTACCTGTTAAAAGAAAAGAGTCTCTGGGATGCCCCGGGAACAGGGTGGCATGTATCTCCGTGGCCCCTCTGCCCATCAGCCATGCGTTTCCGGAAATGTACACCCGGGATGTACCTCCGGTACCGGATAACGGCAGATCTATACCGGAGACACCGGCATCAACTTTATCAAACCAAAGCTTTCCGGGCAATAATCCTACCTGTTCTTCATACCTTACTGTGCCCTCCCGGATGGTGGTACGGCCGATCGTAAGCGGGATATCCTTCTTCAGCAGCCGTGATGGCAGCGGGATTTTTCTGACAACCTGCCGGGGAACCCGTTTATCCAACCGGGCATAAAGTTCCGGTCGTTCCAAAATGACATGTTCGGCCACAAACCTCCGGTGCAGCAGGAAAGCGCGGAAATCTATCCCCTCCAGACGGATTTCTGGCACCAAAAGGTCAAGCCGGGTAGTTTGCCGTGGGCATCGTTCGGCAAATTGTTCCGGAGTAAAATTGGGGATGAGGCGGAAAGTGTCAATTTTCATCACACCCTCCCGGGTGGATAGATGAATCGGCCCGGCATAACGGGTATACAAACTGTCGGGTGATACCGACCGGAACCCGGGCAGCGACAGGCGGATATCCTCAGCATGGTAAACATTTCCGCGGCTATTGGCCGTAGTGGAAGTATCCATAAGAAAACCCGAAATGCCGAGTTGGATATTCCCGGCCTGGAATTGCTCCGGGCTATCGCCATGACCGACAGAGAGTTGAACTTCTCCCCCTTCGATCCGCATCCGGCCCACCCCGATGCTTTTCATAAAGACGGGGAGTGTAAACAGGTTATCCGGATCCGGGAACCTGAAGGTTTTTCCCGAACCCTGGCGGGTTTGAATCCTTCCTGTCAGTGCCGGATGAACCACGGAAATACTATCGAGTCTCCATTCACGGGAAAAGATCGCCCGGTCGAACCGGAATCCATGAATATTGAATTCAGGTATCTGAAGGTCGATCTGGTTTTGGGAAGCAGACTTGCTACTCCAGGACAGGAGTGGGACAACTTTAATGTCTTTCAGATGAATATCCAAAGGATACCCGCCAACTGTAAGGCTTCCGGCTTCAAGGGAATAACTGCTGTCGGCCAGGACAGCCCTCAGGGGAAACACTTTAAGCAGAAGGGAGTCAAAACGGATCCTTCCCTCTCTTTCGTCGTTTCCCGGAAGTACAATATCGGCATTGACCAGCGAAAATCCAATCTCCTTCAGGGAGAAATAGGAAGCAAGCCTGTCTTCCTGACCGGTATAGGAGAATACCCCTCCCTTCACTATGCAGCGACCCAGTTCCAACGAACGGATGTAATCGGGACGGAATGCCGAATCCGGTTGGAGCGGAAGCATGTGGTTCCGGGGCCGGTGAAATGAGTGCAATGATACCTCAGGGTAGTCAAGCACGATACCCGAAGCTTTCAATTTTTTTTCCAGAAACAGTTTCCGGTGATTCAGCCCTGTCAGGTAAAGATTTTTAAGACGGAATGAGGCCCTGAGCAGTGCTTTGCCCGACTGACGAGGTTCACGGTGAGGTGCCGGCGCCCTGACTATTTCAATGTTCCGTGCTTCGATCAGGGAGTCAATTGTTTTTATCCTGATCATTTCCGCCCTGAATTGCCGGGTGCTGTCAGGTGATATGACACTGGCCGATTGCAGTGTAAGGTCGAAATCGTCGCTGTAGAAATATCCCTGCCTGTTCATTCCGTGCACGGAATCGATGAGGAAATGATACATTTCCAGGTTTACATGCGTTGAAACAGTAGGCTTATGCAACTCAGTCAGGTCATAGGAGTAGGTAACAAAACCGTGATCAATGCGGATGGAGTTACCCTTTACAGCCCAGAGATATCGCTTGATAAGATTGAATACCACTCCTTCGTTCTCCGCTTCGAAAAAATCCTCCGCTTTTCTGAAGCGGGGGTCCGGATTGCGGCGTGGCATCAATTGCATGAATAGTATGTCGGGTTCATGTACCACCAGACGGTCAAAATCAAAAATACGGCGGTGAAAGACCTTTTTCAGGTCGATGCCTGAGAATTGCAGGCGGGGCACACGAATATCGAGATAATTCATCCTTGCAGCCGAATCACGTTCATTCTTTTTTCTGTCAGGGAAAATTAAACAATAGTTGACATCGATCAGGGAGCGGGAGGTTGAAAACAACACCTTCGATGCCATGATATGATGGATTCCGTCGCGAAGGGCAAGTGAGAAATCCTGCACCGCCAGTTCCAGTTCACGGGCAAAAAAAAGCCGTTCCTGATCGCGGTGGGAAAGCGAATCTATCAGAAATTCCGATAGCAAAACACCAGCACTGCCGATCCGAACTTCAGGCTGCCGGTCGCGGTATGATCCATAGTAACTGAAAGCACCGTTACTCAATCTTACCCGGTTGATCCGGATGTATTTCAGTTCGCGTGATACCAGTTGGTACAAACCGCTTAGGTCCAGCCGGCCATGGGCCAGGATCGATCCTTTGGGCTTTTTGCCGCCGCTATGGTGGTACACCTTTATCCCGAGACGGTCGAAATGTACCGAATCAAGGTCCACCACCCTGCCCGCCAGCACTTTGTACAGATCTATCCCCCTGATGGAGAAATATGGCAGGTCGAAACGGTACAGATCACCGGCTGATGCCTTAGTCCGGCCGATCTTCCGGAAATCCGGAACAAGGGATATCTCTTTCCCGTACAACACCGATCGGGTCAATGAAAACCCAACTTCATCAGCCTTCAGGGTATAAAGACTGTCGGCCATCTGATAATCAAAATTGTGGATAACGAGGTCGACATCCCTGGAATAAAATACCCGGTCAGGATTATAGTAGCTGAACGGATTGACGGCCACATCTTTCAGTGTAGCAGTAAACTTATATTCACCTTCGGAACTGCGGCCGGTTTTCTGCCGGAAAGAGGTAGTAAACAAACCGTTGTAAACCTTGACGGAATCGATGTGAAAATCGCGGAAAAGACCGGAAACCGTAGGATAAATATCCTCATAGAAGACCCGCCACCGCTGATGTCTGATGGCGGATGTATCGGGAAAACCCAGGATACTGATATCCGGTTTCTGAATAATCAACTGCCTGAAATTAATTCGTTTACCTGTGAGAATCTTCCAGAAATGAAATTTATCGATCGTCAGGGATTCAAAAGATATGCGATAGAGGGCACGGGAGGTTTTCCCCTCTTGTTTAAGTCTTGCATACCGGGCACTGTCGGGTTTCAGTTCAAAATTATCGATGGTGATATTTCCGGAAAACAGATCCACACGGATATTCCGGATATCGGCATTGTACACGCTGTCACTAAGACGTATGATCCTGTTTTGCAGATAGTTGCGCACCATTTTGACACCGTGGCCGTGAATGATCAGCGCAAGGATACCGGCACCTATGATCAGGAGCAGCACGACCGGCAGGATCACCTTTAGCAGTTTCCTTTTCCCTGATACAGGAACTGATTGATCATTTCCCGCTTCAGGGAGATCCATAGGCCGCGCTTTTTATGTCGTAAAGGTAGATATTTTCACGATTCACGCGAAAACCATACCTTTGCCATTTTCTTCCCAGGGCCTATGGATTACAATTTTCCTCTTATCGAAAAAAAATGGCAGCAATACTGGACGGATCATAAGACCTATAAAACGTTCACCGATTCGTCGAAGCCAAAATATTATGTGCTCGATATGTTTCCCTATCCCTCCGGGGCAGGCCTCCATGTCGGTCATCCGCTGGGATACATCGCTTCGGACATATATTCCAGGTACAAGCGATTGAAAGGGTTCAACGTTCTTCATCCGATGGGTTATGATGCCTACGGGCTGCCGGCGGAGCAGTATGCCATCCAGACCGGGACCCATCCCGCCATCACCACGGAGAAAAACATAGCCCGGTACCGGGAACAGATGGACAAAATCGGATTCAGTTATGACTGGGACCGTGAAGTGAAGACCTGCGATCCTGATTATTACCGCTGGACCCAATGGACATTCCTCCGGTTATTCCATCACTGGTATGATCTTCAAACCCAAAAAGCTATCCCGGTTTCACAGTTGATTTCGATTTTTGAATCCGAAGGTAATCTCCATGTCCGGGCAGCGGTTACGGCCAACTGGTTTAAGGAACTGGTAAAAAAGGATCCCGGTTTTGGCAGTGAGTGGGACGGCACCTTTACTGCTTCAGGATGGCGTTCATATTCTGAAAAACAGCAACAGGAGATCCTGATGAATTACCGGCTGGCCTACCAGTCGGATGCCATGGTCAACTGGTGCCCTGAACTCGGGACGGTACTGGCCAACGACGAGGTGGCCAACGGATTTTCGGTAAGGGGAGGACATCCGGTGGAGCGGAAACTGATGCGCCAGTGGTTTCTCCGAATCACTGCCTACGCCCAAAGGTTACTCGATGGATTGGATTCTGTTGATTTTTCGGAATCGCTGAAGGAGATGCAGCGCAACTGGATCGGTCGCTCGGAAGGGGCGGAGATCAGTTTTGCCATCCGACACAGCCCCCACAGCCTTCATATTTTTACAACCCGTCCTGATACTATTTTCGGAAGCACTTTTATGGCCATAGCGCCTGAACATGAATTGCTGGAAACTATAACCACTGACGACCGGAGAGAAGCAGTAAATCAATACGTTGCCATGGCAAAAAACCGTTCCGAGCGGGAACGCATGGCAGAAGTGAAGCGTGTAAGCGGGGAATTTACCGGCGCATACTGCATCCATCCGTTTAGCGGGAATCCCATCCCGGTCTGGGTGGCCGATTATGTGCTGGCGGGTTACGGAACCGGCGCCATCATGGCGGTACCTGCACACGACAGCCGGGATTACGACTTTGCACGCCATTTCGGACTTCCCATTACAGAAGTTGTATCGGGAGGGGATATTTCCGGGCAATCATACGACGCGAAAGAGGGGATCCTGATCAACTCAGGCTTCATCAACGGGCTGAGTGTCAAAGAAGCAATAAGGGCGGTCATTCGAAAAGCGGAAGAACAAGGCATCGGCAAAGGCACCGTCAATTTCCGTCTCCGTGACGCGATATTCAGCCGGCAACGCTATTGGGGCGAACCTTTTCCGGTTTATTTCAAGGAAGGAATTGCCTGCACCCTTACTGAAGAAGAGCTTCCGCTCCGGTTGCCCGAAGTGGATGCTTACCTCCCCACTTCCACGGGGGAACCGCCTCTGGCCCGGGCAAAAAACTGGGCCACCCGCCAGGGATATCCACTGGAGACCAGCACAATGCCGGGTTTTGCCGGATCCAGCGGTTATTATCTCCGCTACATGGATCCCCGGAACGATCAGGAGTATTTTTCCGGAGAGGCGGTCAGTTACTGGCAGGATGTGGATCTTTATATCGGAGGTGACGAACATGCTACCGGCCACCTGATCTATGCCCGGTTCTGGAACAAGTTCTTATTTGACATCGGTTTATCCGTCAAGGAAGAGCCCTTCAGAAAACTGATCAACCAGGGCAAGATCCAGGGTCGTTCCAGCCTTGTTTACCGCATAAAGGGGACCAATACCTTTGTTTCAGCAGGGCTGAAAGATCAGCATGATGTAGCAGAGATGCATGTGGATGTGAATATGGTGGAAAACGACATCCTTGATACGGATGCGTTTATCGCCTGGCGCCCTGATCTGGCCGAAAGTGAATTCTTGCTGGAAAATGGAAGGTATCATTGCGGTCATGCCGTGGAAAAGATGTCGAAATCGCTTTATAACGTAATCAACCCCGATGACCTGATCGAAAAATACGGAGCCGACACTTTCCGGCTTTACGAGATGTTCCTGGGTCCCCTGGAACAATCAAAACCATGGGATACCAACGGTATCGAAGGGGTGTTTCGATTCATCCGGAAATTCTGGCGGCTGTTTCACGATGAGAACAACCGGTTCGATATCACGCACCAGGACCCCGCTCCGGAAGAACTCAGGGTGTTGCACAAAACCATCCGGAAAGTCCAGGAAGACATCGAAAGGTTGTCATTCAACACCGCCGTCAGTACTTTCATGATCTGCGTCAATGAACTTACGGAACTGAAATGCCGCAAAAAAGCTATCCTGGAGCCGCTTACCATTCTGATCTCACCCTATGCACCCCATATGGCCGAGGAACTCTGGCACCTGGCGGGTCATACGGAAAGTGTCACCATGGCGGAATTTCCCGTATTCAATCCGGATTTCATTCTTGAAAACACCTTTAATTATCCGGTATCCTTTAACGGAAAAACCCGGTTCATGCTGGAGCTCCCGGTTGATTTACCCGCGGCGGACATTGAAAAAGCCGCCCTGGAAGCCAGGGAATCGGAACGGTGGTTACAGGGAAAAGCGCCCCGGAAAGTGATCGTAGTGCCGGGAAAAATCGTCAACGTGGTACTCTGATCCGGTATTAGTGCGGAAGCGGTGTTACCTTCAGGCCCATTTCCCGCAGCATCGACGTTGTTTCGCTGAACAGAGATCCTACCTCATCGGGACGGTGGGCGTCGGAACTGATGATGACCGGGATCCCAAGTTCACGGATCATTTTTAAAATCATACTCCCGGGGAAATGGGAATCGGAACGTTTTTTATAAAGCCCGCGGGTATTTACCTCCACCGTCACCTTTTTTTCCAGCACCAAAGCAAGGGTCTCCTCTACCAGCCTGACGTACCAGGGCTCCTCCTCCCTGAAAAAACGGTTACGGTTGTGCATCTTGATCTTGTCGAGATGTCCGATGATCTCCATCGGGCTGCCGGATAGCATCTCGTTGATCTGATGGTAGTAAGCTGTGACGGCAGTACGGATATTACCACCGAAAAGCCTGAATAGGCCGTCATAATAAGTAGCCGGATCAGGGCCATCGATAAACCAAAGCTCATCCGATCGTCCATTTCGCACGAGATGGACCGATCCGATCACATATTCCAGCGGAAAGGTCTCCCTGAAGTAGCGAAAAGAATGGCCAATACCGGGGATAAAATCGATCTCCATCCCAAGCAATACCCTGAAGTCATCAGGCTGCTCATCCTTCAGGGTCAGGATGGTATCACAATACTCACGGACACGTTCTTCGCGGAGGGCAAATGAGTTATCAAAGGGCAAGGGGGAGTGGTCGGAAAAACCTATTCCCTGCATCCCCGCCAGGCGGGCCATGGCAATGTAGGCTTCCGGTTGATCTGAACCGTCGGAAAATCTCGTATGGGTGTGGAGATTGATCATCGTATGGAAATCCCGAGCTCTTTCAACTGATCCGGTTTGACCGGTGCCGGGCTGTCGATCATGACATCCCTGCCGGCATTGTTTTTCGGGAAAGCGATAAAATCACGGATCGAATCACCGCCGCCGAAAATGGCAGCCCAACGGTCGAATCCGAATGCAATGCCTCCATGCGGGGGGGCACCGTATTCAAAGGCGTTCATAAGAAACCCGAACTGCTCCGCTGCGTCCTCTTCCGTAAAACCCAGGATACTGAACATCTTCTGCTGAAGTTCCTTGTTATGGATACGAATGGACCCCCCTCCGATCTCCACGCCATTGATCACCAGGTCGTAGGCGTTGGCACGTACCGCTCCCGGGTCGCTGTCAAGCAGGGGGATATCTTCCGGT
>CAYLVY010000035.1:4398-9411 GCA_964387205.1 uncultured Draconibacterium sp. | reverse complement strand
CTGGTAAAAGGATGGTGTTTGGCATAAAACCGTCGGGTCTCTTCATCCCATTCCAGCAAAGGAAAATCGGTCACCCAGAGGGGTTTGAATTCATCCGGCCGGACCAGCGACAACCGACGGGCCATCTCCAGCCGCAGCGTTCCCAGTGCTGTCAGGGTTTTTTCCTCTTTACCGGCCAGGAGCAGGATCAAATCTCCGGGTTTTGCATCAAAACGCCTCAATATGACCAACAGGTCATCCTGGTTGAAAAACTTATCCACGGAGGAGCGGGGAGTCCCATCAGTCCCATACCGGATATAGATCAACCCGCCAGCCCCGATCTGAGGGCGTTTGACAAATTCCGTCAGTTCGTCTATTTGTTTCCGGGAATATTCACTGCAACCCGATGCATTGATACCGGCCACCAATCCTGCATCATCGAACACTTTGAAATCCTTTCCTTTCGCCAGATCGGTGATCCTGTGAATAGTCATTCCGAAACGGATATCAGGCTTATCGCTGCCGTAACGGTTCATTGCCTCCTGGTATGGCATCCTTGGAAATGTACCGGTTTCCACCCCCGGCACGCTCCGGAAAAGATGTCTCGCCAGGCCTTCAAAGGTGTTCAGAATATCTTCCTGGGTAACGAAGGACATTTCACAGTCGATTTGGGTAAACTCCGGCTGGCGGTCGGCCCTCAGGTCTTCATCCCGGAAACATCTGACGATCTGGAAATAACGGTCATATCCAGCCACCATCAGCAATTGTTTAAAGGTTTGCGGTGATTGGGGAAGGGCATAGAATTGCCCGGTGTTCATCCGCGAAGGAACCACGAAGTCGCGGGCTCCCTCCGGCGTGGATTTGATCAGGTATGGTGTTTCTATCTCTATGAAATGCTGATCGTTCAGATAGTTTCTCGTTTGCATGGCCATCCGGTGCCGGAGTTCGAGGTTGCGCCGGTTTACCGTTCTTCTCAGGTCCAGGTATCGGAATTTCATTCTCAGTTCCTCTCCCCCGTCAGTATGATCTTCAATGGTGAAAGGAGGGGTTTTGGAGATGTTCAGGATGGTGAAATTTTCCACCAGGATCTCCATATCCCCGGTATCCATTTTCGGGTTTTTGTTGCTGCGTTCGGCCACGGTACCAGTGGCCGCGATCACATACTCTCTTCCAAGTTTTCTTGCTTCCATGCACAAGGCGTTGTTTACCTCCATGTTGAAAACCAGCTGGGTGATACCGTAACGGTCACGCAAATCAATGAAAGTAAGCCCTCCCATATCACGGGAGCGTTGGATCCATCCGGCAAGGGTTACCACACTGCCGGCATCTTTCAGGCGGAGTTCGCCGCAGGTATGTGTTCGAAGCATAATTGAGGATTTAGGGGGGCAAAGGTAGCAAATATTCGGGGGTGGAAAAGGACAAGGATAGAGGATGCATTTTAAAAACATTGCTAAACTCTTGACTTTTAACTGGTTTTTGCCTATCTTTACAGGCATTGAGGAGTTCCGGTCTTTAAGGCTGTGTTGTTTCCTCTTCCTTCCGACCCTCACCCGGCAACCTTCCCCAAAGGCCGGACTCCCTGAAAAGAAGGGATGTTATGTACCGGAAAAAAATTATTAACCCATTAATACAAGGTGCCATGAAAAAGTTGATCATGTTGCTGCCTGCGCTGCTTTTGGTCACCAGTGCCGGCGCCGAAGGTTGTTTCCCCGATGGAATCACCTTCACCAGTCAAAGCCAGGTAAACAATTTCAGAACTGCTTACCCTGAATGCTCCCTGATTCTGGGTGATGTGTTTATCTGCGGGCCCGGGATCACCAATCTCAACGGATTGAGCATTATTACCAATATCGGGGGAAGCCTCAAAATTGAGTGCAACGCCTATCTTTCTGCCCTGAACGGACTGGATAACCTGGAATCGGTCGGTGAGGAGGTGTACATCGAAGGTAATCCGCTCCTGAATAACATTCAGGCCCTTTCCAACCTCTCCTATATCGGAGGAAATCTTACCATTACCAACAACCCCCTGCTCGTTTCCCTACTGGGTCTTGAAAAGATTGTCCAGATTGGCGGCAAGTTGTGGATCGAGGACAATGTATCCCTTCAGACGCTGCATGGATTGGACAATCTTACCCATACGGGAGGGCTGGTCAGGATCTCAGCCAACCAGAACCTGCAGAATCTGGATGGTTTGTCATCCCTGGAACTGATCAGCGGAAGCCTGGTGATCGGAGGTACCGGACACCTGGGAAGCATAGGCAATCCGTCGCTGACCAACATCACGGGGCTGAGCCAACTGACCATCATCGAAGGCTCCCTTCAGGTCGAGAACAACATCTCCCTCACATCTCTTTCAGGGTTGGACAATATACTACCGGGCAGTATCAGCGACCTGTCGGTATACGGGAACAGCCTCCTGTCGCATTGCGAAGTCAGCAGCATCTGCAGTTACCTTGCATCTCCCGGCAGCACGGTGGTGATCGATAACAATGCCCCTGGGTGCAACAGCGTGCAGGAGGTTCAGGAGGCGTGCCTGATCATTGCGGTGCCATCTGCCGGATCATCGCCCTTCCTGAATATTTGTCCCAATCCATTCTCCGACCGGGTTCGGATCGCCATTTCACCGTTCAAAGGGGAAGGTGTCATGCAGATCATCAGCCTGCAGGGGCAGGTGATCAGGGAGGTGCGGATTGATCAGCCGGATAAAGAACTCCTGCTGCCGGACCTGCCGGTTGGTGTTTATATGGTAAGGTTACTTTCAGTTGAAGGATCGGGAAATGCCATGATCTACAAACGATAACAAGGGTTTTCCCCTATCTGCTTTCCGATGGTGATGCCATTACCGGAAGATAGATTTTCTGTATCATCTCCTGGTATTCCTCTTCACATCGGCTAAGGGCTGTAATCCCGCCGCCGCTTTTAAAGATCATTCCCTCTCGGGAATGTTCAATGAAGCGTATCGAAACCGCGGAAAAGAGGTTACGGCCATCGGAATAACCAAAAATTCCCGTATAGTACCCACGGTTATAGCTTTCAGCCTCCCGGATGATCCCTACAGTGCGCTCTTTGGGTGCTCCGGTCACCGAACCTGCCGGAAGCATGGAGAACAGGATATTCCCCAGTATGTGGCTATAATTTTCAGGTAGACGCGCCCTGATTTCCGAGCTCATTTGTAAAAGACCGCCCCGGTGGGTCTGTATCCGTTCGAGGTACCGGAACCGGGTAAGTGTGGTTCCGGTTGCCATCACCGACAGGTCGTTGCGGATCAGATCCACAATAGTATTGTGCTCAAAACGCTCTTTCCTGCTCCCAAGCAGTTTAACGGCCGCATCGGGGACATCGGTTCCGATGGTTCCCTTCATCGGGCATGAAGAAATGAATCCGTCCCGGATCGTGATAAACGGTTCCGGTGAAAAAACCACAAACCTTTTCGGGACCAGCAACCTGAAGGGGGCCTGTGCAGAGTGAAATATCTCTTCCAGGCCCAGGTTGGTTTCCACGGGTGTCGGAAAGGTGAGGTTGAGCAGGTAGGTATCACCTCTTTTCAGGTGATGGGCAACCTTGAGAAATGCTTCCCGGTAAATTTCAAATTCTACCGGGGTAAATCTGAAAAAGACCAGTGTCCGGGGATTTTCCGGCTGAAAATTTTTCACACCGCGGATGTCGAACAATATTCCTTTTTCGGCTGCCGAATCAACAGATTCGACGATCCCCTGATCGGCAGAAAAATCGATAATAAACAGGAATGGATGCCCCGATACGGCATATTCATTGATTGCCCTGATGACCGATGCTCGTCCCTGCACCATTGTTCCCGGATTGAAACACAAAAGTAAAACAATGACCGTTACTTTTTTTCGCATATATTTCGCATATAAAAAGGGTTAATTTGTGAACGATTAGATTAAATTTGTTGTTCCATCAACCGATCAAGCTGTCCATGGCGCCATCATTACCTATTGACAATCCCTTTCCCGGCATCCGGAGTTATGAAATTGATGAAGACAATTTGTTTTTCGGCAGGGAACTCCAGGTTGAGGAACTGCTTGAAAAGTTGTCCCGTACGCGATTTCTGGCGATCGTTGGCTCATCCGGGTGCGGTAAATCCTCGCTGATCAAAGCAGGGGTGATCCCTGCCTTGTTGAAAAACAAATCGAACCTGTTCCAGACCCGTTGGAAAATGAACCTTTTTCGTCCATCCGACGACCCGGTTGGTAATCTTGCCCGTTCACTGGCCGGGGAAAGCGATTCGGCAGAAGAGATTGCAAAAACATTAAGGGGCAGCAGGGATGGACTGCTGCAGGTGATCCGGGATCGTGTTAATCCGGCAGAAGAGTCAATGCTGATCGTGATTGACCAGTTTGAAGAGTTGTTTCGGTTCAGAAAGAGCCGCGGTTCCTTTCAGACATTGCTGGATGCATCCGGATTCGTGGATATGATCCTTCACATGCTCCAACAGCCGGAAGTGCCGGTTTATGTTGTTCTCTCCATGCGTACCGACTTCCTGGATGAATGTACCGAATTCCGGGGCTTAAGCGAAAAGATTAACCAGGGTTACTATTTAGTGCCACGGATGAATCCTGAAGAGAGGCGTCTTGCTGTCACCGGGCCTGTTCATGCCATGGGTCAAAGCATTGCCGATGACCTGGTCGAGCGCCTCCTGCTCGATGTGGGGGATGATCCCGACCAGCTTCCGATCATGCAGCATGCCCTGATGAGGACCTGGGATTACTGGAAACTGAACCGGATTGGCGATCAGCCTGTCGGGAATGAGCATTACCAGGCGATCGGGTCCATGAAAGAGGCGCTATCAGTCCATCTCGAGGAGATCTATGCAGAATTGAAGGAAGACCGCACCAAGTCAATAGCGGAGAAGATGTTCAAAGCGCTCACCGATTTCACCCGGGAGAGCCGCGGAACACGCAGGCCAACGCAACTGGGAGAAATTGCCACCCTGGCCGGTGCCAGGGAAGAGGAGGTGGTGAAGGTGATCGAGATCTTCAGAAGGCCCGGTTGTGCCTTTCTGATGCCTGC
>CAYLVY010000035.1:0-4388 GCA_964387205.1 uncultured Draconibacterium sp. | reverse complement strand
CTCGTCCTTCAAGTGATAAAAATGCCAAAATTATTGAAGAATTTGACCGCTATTGCCTGCAGCCGGCAATCCGCTGCATGAAGATTCAATCATAGATATCTCTCATGAAAGCATTATGAGGGTATGGGCCCGGCTTCGTGCCTGGGTAGAGGAAGAGACCAGTTCTGCCCAGCTTTACATGCGTCTCTCCAAGTCAGCCGAACTGTATCAGGAAGGGAAGACCGGACTGTGGATCAACCCTGAACTGCAGATCGCACTTCAATGGAAAGAACAGACGAAGCCCAATGCTACCTGGGCGATGCGTTACGATCCTGCTTTTGACCGTGCCATCAACTTCCTGATGCACAGCCGGAAACAACATGAAATGGAACTGGCGAAGAAAGAAAACCAACAGAAGAGAAATCTTCGGCGGGCAAAGGTAACAGCATTCATACTTGGGGCAGCAGCGCTGGTCTCTATTTTATTTTTACTGATATCCCTGAACCTGCGCTTCAAGGCTGAGGCAAGCCGCAAGGAAGCGCTGGAAAAGGAAAAAGACGCCCTGTTTGAAAGAAAACGAATGGAAGAGCAGCGTTCTGAAGCAATCCTGCAAAAGAGGATCTCGGAACAACAGCAACAAATCGCTGAACAACAAGAGATCATCACCGAGCAGCAACGTCAATATGCTGTCAGGCAACAGATGATAGCCCAGGAGCAGACTTCAGTAGCGATTGAGCAACGGAAGGAAGCTGTTGCATCGCGTCAGCAGGCGCTGGAGGCTAAAGAGGAGGCACAAAAACAGCGGCAGGAGGCTATTTCACAGAAAAATATTGCCGATGAAGAACGGGTGAGGGCTGAAGAGTCGGAACGTAATGCCCAGCGGCTCAGGCTGCTTGCCATTGCGCGGTCGCTTTCCATTCAGGCTGCCCAGCTTGCCGGTACTGTCAAAGATGACCTTCCTGGATTATTGGCCCTCGAAGCATACCGGATCAAC
The DNA here is from genome assembly GCA_964387205.1 of uncultured Draconibacterium sp. Lineage (GTDB taxonomy): Bacteria > Bacteroidota > Bacteroidia > Bacteroidales > FEN-979 > CAIVAT01. Next base: position 3,415 of record CAYLVY010000035.1, on the reverse strand, counting down.
CTCGGGAACGACGGGCAACACGATGATCCCAATATTTACAGCGCGCTTTCTGCCATCGCAGGAGAACAGATCATCCTTCGCGGCCACGAAGACGGAGTAAGGTCCATTGTGCAGGATGAGCAGGAAAACACCCTTTATTCCTGTGGTGACGATAACCGGCTGATCGCATGGAAAACCTCCGGATCCTCCCGGACCATGAACCCGATTGCCGTGCCGAAACAGGTGAAGGGAACACTCCGGTGCCTCGGCCTTACCCCTGGAGTGCCCTGGTTGGTTGCAGGTACGACGGCAGGAGAGGTTATCATCTGGGACCGCGGCGCAACTCAGTCTCCTCCCAGGATATTGACCGGACACCATTCCGTGATCAACTGCCTGGCTATGCATCCCGACGGCAGGCACTTTGTCACCGCCGGTGCCGATGGAAAATTGCTTACATGGAAACAGGAAGGAAATCAATTTATCAGACAAACAACCGATTCTGTTACCGGAAAGATAAGTTGCGCCATATTCACGCGCAACGGAGGGTTGCTGGCATACGGGACCGGAGGTGGTTTGGTCAGGACCCTGAAATGGAACGCAGGACCGGGGGAGATTACCACCCTGATACCTGGCGGCAACAGTATCTTTTCCATGGCTTTCAGCCCCGACGGGAATTCCCTGGCGTTGGGGCTCTCCAACGGTTCGCTGCTCATGGTCAATCCATTCGATCCGGGTGTAAAACCCACCGAAATATTAGGCAGACACATCTCGGCTGTCACCGCCCTGGCTTTCAGCCACTCAGGCAACGAGATTGCCTCCTCCAGTTATGACCGGACCATCAAACTATCGGGATTTCCACCCCGCGAAGCCCGCCCCATCTCCATTGAAAATCATGATCTTTGGATATACAGCCTGCTTTTTTCCCGCGATGACAAACAACTGATCTCAGGAAGTGCCGATAAAACCATCCGGATAGTGCCCACCGAAAATGAAATTCTTGCCCGGAAACTTATGAAAGAAGTAAAACGAAACATGACCGCCGATGAGTGGCAAAAGATGGTGGGGGCCGACATCCCGTACCACAAAACCCGTCCTGACCTTCCCTGAACAAAATGATCCAAAACCAAATACCAGCGTATGTTTCTGAACGAATATAAATGGATGGGGACCCGGATGGCATTAAGCCTCCTGGGGTTGATCCTCTCCCTGCCCGTTGCATGGTCGCAGGAATGCAGCGACCTCACGCTGAACGAAGCCCGGAAAGACTATGAAGTCGGGCATTTCAACAAGATCATTCAAAACCTGCCGGAATGCCTCCGGAGCGGATTCAATGAAAAACAGAAACTCGAAGCATACCGGTTGCTGGCCATGACCTACCTGGCTACCGATTCTACGGAAAAAGCCGCCAGGGCAGCAGGTTTCCTGTTGCAAATCAATCCTTCCTATGAAGCCAACCTGTTCGATCCACCCTCATTCATCCGGTTGATCAACAGTGTCAGGCTTGCCGGTGGCGCACAGGTAGTCACCTCCGTATCGAAAAAAGCAGAATCCATCTATGAAACCCCTGCCACTGTCGTCGTGATATCCCGGGAAGATATCAGAAAGAGGGGTTATAACGACCTGGTAGAACTGCTTAAAGATATCCCGGGGTTCGATCTCTCGTTGTTCTACGGCCCTGAATATGCCAATATCTATCAACGGGGGTTCCGTCAGAACAATACGGAGAAAACCCTTCTGCTTTTCGACGGGATTGAAGAGAATGACCTTTGGACCAACTGGGCGTACATCGACCGTCAATACCCCCTTTCCAATATCGAGCGGGTGGAGGTAATATACGGACCCGCTTCGACCATGTATGGCCCTAACGCTTTTGCCGGGGTGATCAATGTCATCATGAAAAATTCGGCAGATGCCATCCGGCCGGGCCGCAGCATCGGCATCAGCGCCAATGCCGCTTATGGCACCTATAATACCAAAACGCTCGACATGAGCCTTTCGGGAAAGCGCCGCAATGTCTCCTTTACGCTGACCGGTAGGTTTTTTCAGTCAGATGAACACGACCTGACCAGTCAGTCATACTTCGACTATGATCCTGCCTACTATAACTCCGTCGACTATCATAAAATCCTGGACATTACAACCGGGGCAAAAAAATATTTAATTGACAACCAGTTACCTTTCAGCCACCCCTATTATTCGGTCTCTTCCGATTCCAGCCGTTTGGTTTTAACCCCACTGGGGGAGGAGACTGTCAGAAACCTTGACAAATCGGCCTATGATCAGATCGTCAGGGATCATAAGATCGGTTTCTCCAATGAAACCAATTCATGGCTGCTTAACGGGAAGGTGCGGATCGGCAATTTCACACTGGGGTTTCAAACCTGGAAATACAGCCGCGGGGGCACCACCCAATATACCGATACCTATGTGGCGGGATCCGACAACGGGTTCAACTGGGTGCCGCAGCTCTCCTACTTTTTCGCCAAATATGACAATCAGGTCAGCGAGAAAGTTTTCTTTTCAAGCCTGACGACGTACAGGATCCACGCGGTTGCGGATGAAACCAGTTTTGTGGCGGTTTCCAATTATGCAAGGGGCAATAAGACCCTGCGGGACCTGGTCAAAGACAAACCCCCCGATTGGGTGACCATGTATATGTTTGAACTCTCCAAGCAACTAAGAACGGAATTGAAAGTGGTTTACCAGCCTGTCAGCCGTTTCGACCTGGTTTCGGGGATCGAATTGCGCAACAGTACGCTTCAGGGAGCCTATTACACCAGCCTGACGCCCACTCCGCAGGATTCGGCGGTGATCACACCATCACCCAAAGGGGGGAATGAATTTAACGTTTGGGACATCGGCGCGTACAGTCAGGGAACCTACCAGGTGTTCCGGAAAGTCAGGGCCACGGTCGGATTACGTTACGACTTCAACCGTGTACGCGACATGGACGGTTTTGGCAGTGAATTCAGCCCGCGCATCGCCCTGGTTTACTCGCATGGGAAATTCACCTTCAAAGCCATCTATTCCCGTGGTATCATGAATGTCTCAAACTGGACGAAATACTCTGCGGTTGGCAACCGTGTACCCAACCCCACCCTGAAAACGGAAAATATCAGGAATATAGAGATCAGTGCCGGTTTCAGGCTCAACCGGGAATTCCATGCCGATGTTGCTGTTTATAAACAATTTATTGACAATGTGGTAGGTACTGTAAAAATTGATCCTGTTTCCGGACGGCTCCAGAACCAGAATATCGGGAAGTTCAACATCACGGGTATTCAGGCCAGCGCTGTTTATCAATTGGAGACCTTTTCAGCTTATGCCAATTATACTTTCTGCGATCCCCGACAAACCTATTCGGAAACCGGAGAGGTGGATAACCGTGTGGGAGATATTGCAGCCCATCAGTTTAATCTTGGTGCCGACAAAACTT
>CAYLVY010000034.1:28479-30373 GCA_964387205.1 uncultured Draconibacterium sp. | reverse complement strand
TATTATATTTCAAATATAGCACATTTTTATGAAAAAGCAAATACAAAAGGTGATGACAATCCGGCTACGGAAATCGGCAGCAACAACAAGCCAGATAAGGACCTTCCAGGTTTTCGAAACCTGGAAGGTCTTTCCTCAGGTAACCCCCGGTGCCGTAGGCATCGCAGGTCGATAGCATGAGGTTTGCCGGATGACGGTTGACCGACCCCGGAGGTGGCGTATCCATTACGCAACTTCAGAAGTCACGACCTCCGGCAGATTACATATCCCGCAGGCAACGGATCGGAAAACCATAGGCTTTGGTAACGAAATACATGGAGCAGGCCGTTTCGGAGAAATGCAGGTACCAGCCATCCCTTGAAGGTTCCTGTGTACTGCTCCAGTAATTGCCATAAGTGCCCGGGTGGTTAAGCGAACCATTGCTGTATACCAGGTGGCCGGTGGCATGCAGTTTAAGTTCCGAATCCCAGGGGCCGGTGCGGTTAGTCCATAAACCGATATCATGCACATTACTCCATTCGGTATAAACAGGCAGTCGCCAGGGGCTCCCGAGTTCAAGGCTGCAGGGATCGTTAGTGATGAGCCAGTCGGAGTCCTCGTCAATCGATGCAATCGTCCATGCAGGATTTATTGCGATCCCATCATGTTTATAGCCCTGTTTCCGGTTAAACTGCCAGAACCAGCCGGCAGAGGTCTCAGTGGGATCGTCCACAGCGATGGCCTGACGATCGGAGCCCAGGTTGCTGGTGAGCCAGCATTTGGAGACCTCCCCCGGGATATTATTAACGGTACCATAAGAGGTGATTTTTTCCACCGGGGCGACACCGCCGGAAGTTTGGTGATGGATCATAAGTGGCTGCCCACAGGTAAAAACTGCACCACTGAAATGAAAATTGTAAGATTTATTGTGTTGAGGGGCATCCTCCAGCACTTTGGTATCGGATTGATAATAACCTGTGTAACGAAGGCTGTCTCCGGCCGAAAAAACAAAGCTTTCGGTCAAGGCGGATTTCAGCATGTTTTCTCCACCAACTCGCCCCGCATAATGCAGGCCTGATAAACCATAAGCATTCTGTAAACCGGAGATCACTTTGATGCTTTGTGCCGAACCGGAGGTGGAGACGGAAATTATAAAAGTTCCGCCATGGCCGGGTGAAAATTCAAAAATATGATAGCCCTGTTCCAGTCTTTCATAATGGGAACATACCTGCTTGCCGCTGCTACGGGTAACTACGACCGATATTTCCGGTGGGACCGGCGTATAGATTTTTATCAATGTGTTTTCCATCACCGGGTTGGGTGAACCGGGAAAAACAAATAGGCCTGCAGGATATCCGCCCGGGCGGTCAATTCCTAAAACCTGGAGAACGAGGATAGAGTCAGGATAGAACAAAGTTGTGTCGCATTCATTATCAAGGTTCAAAATCCGGATCGAGTCCAAAGGAACAGCATTCCCGTTGTACTGTCCCGAAAAAGTCAGGGTGATGGTCTGTGCAATTCCTCCGGGACAGTTCAGAAGAAGCCAGATAACGAAAAAGGATAAAACTGATTTCATCGTGTTCATTTTATGACTCCAAATATACGAAACTTTTTCCTGTCAAAAATAAATCAGAAAATTTTCGATGATTTACCTGAAGATCGTTTTTTTTTGACCACAGTTCAACCTTCTTTACCAATTCACTTCTTCTGGATTTGCCCCTGGCTCAATCCTTCACACACCTGACTGTCCGTCCGTCCTCGTTATAAAAATATCCGTAGCGGATATGATCAAAATCCCATCTGAAATAACGGCTATAGGCATTACTGCTGCCATTCGGATTGGAGAGCCAGATGTAACTCTGGTATCCCAGGTTCTGATAACTGCCGTCGGTCGCCCTTCGCCCTGCCGGGTTGA
>CAYLVY010000034.1:19241-28469 GCA_964387205.1 uncultured Draconibacterium sp. | reverse complement strand
CCATCTGCCCACAACGAATCGGATTTCAGGTTTTTCCCGGCATCAAAACCCCTCCAGTCTAAGATATCCCAGATGGGATCTCCCACTCCGTACTGGCTGTCCACAGTTCCTTCCAGGTCGCTGAACTCGGCATGAGAGGAAACATGCCAGCCTTCGGGACACAAGCCGGAACTGTTGTTCACGGCATGCCAGTTATACAGGGCTCCGTAAAGGGTTTTATTCGCGATGTCATTGCTGTACCAAGCATAAGCGCCGGTGGTGTTAGATGCCCAGGCGGTATTGTTGCTCCCCGGATACGCGATGGGCGTTCCGTCGCGGTAAACTGTCGTTTTCAGGTTTTCCTTCATCCAGCAATACGACCCGATGGCCACGGTGTTGTAAGTGTTATTATCTGCATCCGTAACAGTAACGCCACACTGAAACAGCGTTGCAAAACTAACCTGCTGCCCGTAAGCGGTCCCCACACTGTTGGTGGCATAAGCGCGGACATAATACATTGTATTGGGCAAAAGTCCCGATATAATACTCGTGAAAGAGCCGGAACCGCCTCCATCTGTCGTGTACCCCTGGTTGGTTTCCAGGGTTGGATCCGGAGATGTATCGTAAACCACACCCCGGAAGGTCACGACGGTTCCGCCGTCATCCAGGATGATTCCCCCGGAAGAAGCTGAGTTGATCGTTATATCGGTTACACTGTCGGTGACAACGGTCGGAAGATTCAGCTCATTGCCTTCCCCTTTAAGGCACCTTACCGAAAATCCGCTGTTTTTTGGAGTGGTGGAAACGCTGACATCTCCGGCATGCCGGTAAATCCCTCTGTACCAAACAGTATTGTCTTCCCTGACCGTGCTGCTCCACCAATAACCATGCGTGCATAAGCCGAAAGATGGATGCTGTCCGCCTCCATGGGCCGAAAATCCGAAATCATCGGTTCCGTAATGTGGACTATAGGAATTCCAGCGGGGATGATCATTCGTATTGCAACTCCCGCCCAGGGGTGAATCTACCTGCCGGCACGATTTAAGTTGATTGCCAATGTTGTTGCTGTCGATTGTCGATATATAGCTGGTAAGGAGTGTCCATTCGGCATGGGAGGGTACATGCCATCCTTCCGGGCATAGTCCGTGTTCGCTCCCGACCGCGTAGAAATTGTACAAAGCACCATAATGAACTCCCCAGGATGGTTCTCCCCAGATGTACCCATAAGCACCGGCAGTGGCAGGCCCAAAGTCGCTAAGGTATTCCAGGGAACCGGCATTCCGGTACCGGGTCGTTTTGAGGTTTTCTTTCATCCAGCATTGACTTCCGATCAGAACGGTAGCGTAGACATTGCCGTCGATATCGGTGATCTGGTCTTCTCCGCAACTGAATCCCGGCGTCTCAAAATTGTATTCATTGCCATAGGTGGTGCCTGCACTGCTGGTCGCGTAGGCACGCACATAATATGTCGTCGAAAAGGCCAAACCGTAGATTTGACTTACAAAACTGCCTGCCCCGGTCCCGTCTTCCGTTTTGCTGTTGGCTGTAGTCGGATTCGGACCGGTACTCCAGCATACTCCCCTTGAAGTAACCGGAGCACCCCCTTCGCTGGTGACATTGCCGCCGCAAATGGCGGTTGAACCTGTGATATCACTTACAGTGGCAGTGATGACAACCGGTGCAGCCAGGGTGGTAAAGGATACCTCGTTGCCATAAGCCACCCCTTTGCTGTTTATACCATACGCCCTGACAAAATACTCAGTATTGGCTGTCAGGCCGGTGAGTTCGCTGGTGAAGCTCCCGGTTCCGTTGCCGTCGATGGTCAGGAAGTTGGAGATCGTTGGGGAAGGCGAGGTATTCCAGCAAACCCCTTTCTGAGTGACCGGAATGCCACCATCGTTGGACACAACACCGCCGGACATGGTGGTTGCCCCGGTATTATTGGTTATTTCAGCAGTAGTTAATTTGGGAAGACAGCCGCCCCAGGTGGGCACACCATCGCAGACAATCAACGCCTGACCATAATCGCCGATGGGGATAAACTCCCACGACGATCCGTTCCAGTAATACATATCTCCCGGGTTTACACCGTCAGGTAAAGCGCCTGACCTGGATGAGAACAGCGCATAAGGTACGCTGAGTAACGGGCTGGTTCCGCTGATGGTGTAATTGCCCCCACCCTCCGGATCGACCTCGGTCCTGATAAAAAAGGAACCCGTTTCCCACGGAATATCCGCAAACGCGCCCTGAACCACCGTTCCCTGACCTATAATAAAGGTAATCAGTCCGTTGATATTGCTCATCACTTGATGGGTCTCCTGATAAAGTGCGGTGCTGTCCGGACTTCTCGGCATGATACTGATCCGGATACCTACCGGCGATTCAGCGACAAGTTGTCCGGAACCATTTCTGACCACCGCCTGATGGCTGATTCCCTGGGGAACCTGTGCCGTGGCATTTACCACCAGTGTGGCACAGATGAAACAGTACAGAAGTTTTTTCATAGAGATATTGTTTTGAATGATTGATTAATTCCGGATGATTTTTGCAACGCCTACCTCCAGGTTGTTACGGACACGGATCATATACATGCCCGGGGATTTATGCAAAAGACTGAAGGTGATTGATTTTGTCGCCGGCAGCTCCACGTTCATCACCAAGTCTCCCATGACGGAATAGATCTCAGCCTGCAGTGGAAAGGATTCGTCAAAATTCTGCAGTTCCAGGGTGAATTTGCCTGTCGTGGGATTGGGAAATATCCTGAAACCCATTCCGGTGGAAGCTGAATGCGGCTCGGGTTTACCGATTCCGGGATTTTTTCCGTTGTGGGCAAGAATTATCTCTTTTTCACCGCAGAAGGTGTCAGCAATGTATGCATGGAATTTGCTGCCATGTTCCGCATGCGTTCCGGTGTTAAGGAGAATGGTTTTCCCGGCGATGATTTCTGCTTCAGCACCCGAGCCCACAATGAAATATTGATTGTTGCCCGCTACGATAACAGTCTCAGTGGCACTGAAACATTTACTCTCCCCCTGACCCAGTATGGTATTGGGAATTTCCAGGATCAATGGGATTGAAAGCCATGATTGCTGTAATCCCAGGGTGGCAATCCCGGCTGAAGCAGTGTAAGAGAGAAAATCGGCCTGGCCGATCGAGTAACTCATGCTGCCCCCGGCCCCGGTGGCATCACCTCCGGCGGATACATTGCCCTGTTGTGCGAATACGCTGAAGCACAGGATTGTAATGCCCGGAATAATAAATAAACGTTTGCAGGCCATTTTTTTATGGTTTTCGTTGGAGATTAAAGTAATGACAATGCGGAAATAAAAGAGAAATATATCGATATTTATCGATATATAAAAAGCATAATTAAAGTTCAGTGTAAAGAGAGAGAGCAGGAAAATATCATCAAATAAATCAAAGAACGTCGGTTTAATTATTGATATCTATCGAAATATTATCATCACTAAACACAACAACTGTTCAAAACAGGTTTACGAATATAGCAAGAAACTAACAACAATCCAAATTAATTTTATAATATTATGCAGAATAAAGAATATCAATGCGTTAAATTATTATAAATCATGATGATATTCGTCACAACCGACATGGAGCCATGCTTTCATGTCGCTTTAATCTTCTTACATTTGCGGGGGTAATTCATCACTATGAATTTTCGGATCAGTAAAATCAGACTTCACTGGAAAATCCTGGCGGGAATGGTGCTCGGGGTTCTGTTTGGGTTTCTGATGAATGCCATAGGCGGCAAGCTGTGGGTGGCCGACTGGATCAAACCCTTTGGCACCATGTTTATCAATGCCCTGAAGCTGATCGCCATGCCCCTGATCATTGCCTCCCTGATCACAGGTCTGGCCAAACTGAAAGATTTCTCCAGGCTGTCGCGGATGGGAGGAAAAACCATTCTGTTTTATCTTTTAACCACAGCCTCAGCGGTTACGATCGGATTGCTGCTGGCCAACCTTATCCAGCCCGGATCTTTCTTCAATGAGGCCTCCCGCACGACCCTCCTTGACACGTTTTCCGCCGACGCCTCCTCCCGGATCATGGCTGCGGAAAAAGCCAAAGAGGCTTCACCGCTGCAACCACTGGTCGATATCGTGCCCGACAATCTTTTCAACGCCCTGAGCGACAACGGCAACATGCTGAAGGTCATTTTCTTCTCTATCCTTTTCGGTATCGGGTTGATCCTGATCCCGGAAGAACAGGCCAAACCGGTCACAGCGTTCTTCTCCGGGCTTAATGATGTGATACTGAAGATTATCGACCTGATCATGATGACCGCCCCTTTTGGTGTCTTTGCATTACTCGCCGCACTGGTGACCGAAATCCCCGACCCTTCCATCCTGGGCGCCCTGGGTGTATATGCCCTGACAGTCGTAGCAGGTCTTTTGCTCATGCTCTTTGTCTTTTATCCGTCCATATTGGTTTCACTGGCCGGCATTCGTCCCAAGAGGTTTTTTAAAGCCATGCTCCCGGCACAACTGCTCGCTTTTTCGACCAGTTCTTCGGCCGCCACACTGCCCGTGACCATGGAATGTACCATTGAACACCTTGGGGTGGAGGAGGAGGTGGCCAGTTTTGTCCTGCCCCTGGGCGCAACGGTCAATATGGATGGTACGGCGCTTTACCAGGCGGTGGCAGCGCTGTTTATCGCCCAGGTGATGAGTATCGACCTCACTTTTGCTCAACAGATGATGATCGTCGTAACAGCCACCCTCGCCAGTATTGGTTCGGCGGCAGTGCCGGGCGCAGGTATGGTGATGCTTGTCATCGTTCTTGGCCAGGCTGGTATCCCGGAAGCGGGACTGGCCCTGATCGTCGCCATCGACCGCCCCCTTGATATGTTAAGGACGGTAGTGAATATAACCTCCGATGCCACCGTGTCCTCGGTCATCGCCCGGAGTAATGACAAACCGGTTATTCCATCCTGAGCAGTTTGCTGGTCCATTGCTCTCCGGCCGCCGTCACTTTCAGGACGTACATTCCTTCCGGCAAATCAGAAATATCCATGGTCATACTGGTATGACCGGTTAAACGAAGGCTCCGGACCTCTTTCCCCTGCATGGTCATCAGCTTGGCACTGATCCCTTCCGGATTTCCGGTACCGTCATAACGGATAGAAAACGCAGACCGGACCGGATTAGGAAATACTTTAATATTCCCGGAACCTTCGTTGACAAGAAATAATGGTGCTGCTTGCGACCACTCAGCTACGGCTGATTTGCTGACCGGCGGGGCGTTGCAAAAATGTCCCGAACCGGTGATCCATGCATGAAGATAGCCCCCCGGCTGTACCGAAGTTCCCGGAAGCATGCTGATCTTCAGTCCGGCTACCAGGTTGGCGATGCCTCCGTTTTGCACCTGGAAGGTTTGGCCATTCCCTGCGGTGGTGATGATCTCCAGGGCTTCGAAACAAACCTCCTGCCCTGTGGCCACCGTCACTTCACCGGTTTCCACCGTGTCGCGAATCGCGCACTCCATTAACACGTTATCCCAATAACTGCTTTGATTTCCCCGGCAATAAAGCCCCGCTTTTCCACCGGAAAAAGTGGCATCCCAGACGTTGAAAATCTCCTCACCGTTGATCTTCAGTATTATATTACCATTATGACCTCCAAACTGAATATTGTACCAGGTATTGGTGACATAACCCACATTGTCGGAAGCGAGAACGGTCCCGGTGCCGTTCTCCCATCGGTAAATTGCCCTGTACGGATTTTCCAGCGTCCATAAAAACATGATCATATTTTGGTAATCCTGCACATTGATTACCAGTCCGATCTGGTCATTATCTGATGATCTCAGCGCGGCCGACAGGGTAATATCGCTCCACTGGGGGCTCCCGGTGATGGCAAAACAACCATCCAGGTAAGTTGTTCCATAATAATTCGATGTTTGCCTGATGTTCCCGTCGGCCACCGACCAGGTTCCGTTATTCATTGACCAGTAAGGGCTGATGGAGGAGCCGGGAAAAGTGTCTGAGTATTTAAGGCACTGATCGATCGCTGAAATTACCATATAATTTGCTTTGGTCTCCGAATCGGAGCCAAAATGGTTGGTCACCGTTAGTGTAACAGTATAAACGCCCGCATCGCTGTAGGCATGAACTGGGTTTTGCTGGTTACTTCCGGTTCCGTCGCCGAAATCCCAGAGCCAGCTAACCGGTGCCTGTGCCGAAAGATCGGTAAATGCAACCGGTTCGCCGGTGAACGTATACTGCGGTTTCGCTGTGAAATCAGCAACCGCCGGCAGGTTGGTAATGCAGAAGTTGTCAAAACCTACTGTTTCCGACCCCGAAGTAAACTCCATACAAACCTGGAGAGAATTGATATGGTCTATAAGCAATTCCCATGAACCACTTTCGAGGGTCCATGCTGTTTGTAATATCGGGTAACTAAACGTGAACCATTTATTCATGGCGTTCGCAACGGCGCCATCCATCGGGATCCTGGCCGAACCACCGGGTCCGGTGATCCTGAGAAATGCATCGTTCAGCAAAATGGAACCCGTGGTGGCTGTTATTTTTATATCGAACCGGATATCAGCGCCGTGATTGTCCAGCAGGTTCCAATCCCCCAGGAATTTCGCGGGAGCAACGGCAAATGAGGTCCCGCTTCCGTTGCTGATCTGAATAAACCTTCCGTGATTACCTCCGGAACTTTGGTTCGATACACCTCCTGAGCCGGTAAAAGTCCAGCCATCATAACCGATCTCCTCAAATGTGGAACAAACCACCGGGGAAACCGGTACCATGGATGGGGAAAAGGATATGCGTACATTGTCCAGGCGGTTAAACTCATCGCCGCTGATATACTCCATGGTGATGATAAGGGTGGTGACATTCTGCATCAACCCGGCCCACGTGCCGCTGTTGAGCTGCCAATCGGCGGATGACAGGCTGATTTTATAGGTTATCCACGATTGAAAAGGGGGTTTTGGGTTCAGAATACCTGTGGCTTGGCCACCGGGCCCGGTGATACGAAAAACGAAATTGGATGCAACATAGGCGGTGGCAATCTGGTTAAGAAATATATCAGCGCTCAGTGTATCGAAGGCATCAGCCCCGGACCAATCCCCCAGGAATTTTACCGGAGCATAGGCCCGGTTCATGTCCCCCGTTGCATCATCATTGACCCGCATACATCCGGCAGGATTGCCTGTGGTCGCCTCCCAGAGATAGACTCCGTCACCTTCAGATACCCAACCGTCGGTATCCCCTCCTTCGAAATCAGATACCACCTGGCTGATGCCGGAATTCCAGATCAGCAGTGAAAAAAGGAAAATAATAACCCGTATGTTCATAATCTTAAATCTGAGTGAGTGATTAAAAACTGCTAAAGATAAGCATTTGAACCGTTTTATGCAAATTTACCCGACAATTCATCAACTATCAGGTTCCTTTGGATAGTGATTTCACCCGATTTCTTTTACATTTGCCTGAAGTTGAAAACCCATCCGCCATGACCATTACCACCAACATAGCTACCCGGTGCATCACCCTGTCGGGCCGGCTTGACACCCTTACCGCCGGTCAACTGGACGTTGCCCTGAACTCCCTGGCAGGCGATGAAGGAGATCTCCTTCTGGATATGACCGACTGCCCGTATCTTTCCAGTTCCGGGATCAGGATTATTCTTAAAGCCCGGAAGCAACTGAATTCAGGACAACATCTGCTTTTATTGGCCGGGGTTCAGCCCGGGGTACTTCATGTCCTGGAGATGGCGGGACTGCAATCGGTACTGCACTTCGAGAAAGATCTCTCATCCGCCTTGAAAACCATGCAGGAAAGGCAAAAGCAAATTGCCGGCGAGTGGGTGTTTTGGGTTGGGAAACAGCAATGGAGCGGAACCTGTCATCCAACAGCGAAACCTTCTGCCCATTTTTATCCGGGTGAGGATACAGCCGGGATGGAAGAGCTTGGTCTGTCAATGGGATTTGCTTTTTTTTCAGATATGACAGGAGATACCGGCAGCCATCCCGATCTCTTTGCTGCCTTTCGTACCGTGGCCGGTTTTATCCCGTCAGGATCCATGGCTGATCCCGATTTCAGGATCAATGCCGATCCCCGCCGGAGCGCCCTGACCTTATCGGGCGCCCTTTCTTTCACAACCACGGATCCGGTTGCCCTGACCATGAAAGAGGAACAAATTACCTCGCTGAAAGAGCTATCTGAGGCATCCGGAGAGTGTGTAAAACAAATTTTTCAGGAGAAAACACTGTGGCTTACAGTGGCAGAAGGGAATACCGCGGAGGGACCTGTCGTCACTTTTTCCCTGTCTCTCCCCGATGTACGCATGCTGCTGGCTGATCATCCCGACACTGTCGGATTTTTTGAGAGGATGAAGAATTTTACCGGTACGGATTCGATGCTGAACATCACTTTTCTTCTGGATGAAGCCTTGTCCGGAACCGGATTGATCTCTTTTGAAGAGATGGTCAGAAGGAACCTGACGATGGAAAATATCCGGGAGGTGGTCATGTTGTCTCCGGAAACATGGCTGAAGAGACCGCGGGCCTGGATATTTCCTGGCGGGGAAATTCTTCCGGTTGGCGAAAAAAGGCTGTTTGCCAATCTCCTAAACGGAGAGGAAATGAAGCATGAACACGCTTTTCTTACAAGATTGCTCTATGAAGACTCTTCCCGCCTCGAAATTGAAGTGCTCCATGGTGGTTATTCTTCCCGGACCTACCAGGTAACCTCCTATGACCATGAAGGGCGCAAGATGCGCCCCACGGTGCTGAAAATTTCCGGGCGTGACCTGATCCGCCGCGAATCGGAAAGGTGCGCCCAATACGCTCTGCCATACATTTTTAACAACAGTGCGGTAGTGCTTGGCGCTGAGTTCCATGGAAATACGGGTGCACTGAGGTATAACTTCGTCGGGATTGGCGGTGAATCTACCCGCCTGCGCTGGCTTACCCATTATTACCAGGAACGGGATGTTAGTTTTCTGGAACCCTTATTCGATAAAATCTTTCAACACATCCTGAAACCCTGGTATGGTCAGCCAGTGGCAAAGACCATATTTCCGTACCGGGATCATGATCCGACCTTCACTTTTTTTCCACATCTTTGTCAAACTGCTGAAGAGCTTTTCGGGATCGGGACCGGGCCCACGCATGTCACTGTCCCGTTCCTTGCAGAACCAATCCTGAATCCTTACCGTTTTCTACGTTACGAATATGAAAACAGGAGAGATCAAAGCATGGAGTACCCTACCGGCA
>CAYLVY010000034.1:0-19231 GCA_964387205.1 uncultured Draconibacterium sp. | reverse complement strand
TGACCTGAACATGCAGAATATCCTGCTGGATGAGGGCATGAATGTTTATCTGATCGATTTCTCCGAAACCAGGCCACGGTCGGTCATCTCCGATTTTGCCCGGCTGGAGGCCATCTTTATGGTGGACAACGCTCCGGTGGATTCGGAAGAGGATTTGAAAGAGTATATCCGGTTCATCATTGCCTTTTACGAGAACAGAAGCCTGAAGGAGATGCCGGAAGGCATTTACGATGGCAGGCATGGGGAGATTGTGGCCAAAAATGCCTTCCTCGCCCGGAAGATGCGTCAATATGCCCTGAACACTGTATCGGGCAATCCCGGCCTGGTGCCCTACTGTCTGGCATTGCTTGAATGGATTTTACCCATCATATGTTATGTTTCACTGCCGTTGAACCGGAAAAAGGTGGCTGTGATCGTCTCCTCCGTGTTGTGCGCTAAACTGCAGGACAAGGATCCGGTTTGACAGGAGGTTTATAGCCCGGATGGCAAACTTTTTCAGCCGGGGATCGATCATATGGCCGGGGATCAGTTTTTTGACCGCTTCGGCAACCATGTTCATCATTCCTTCGCGGATATAATCCTGCCTCACTACGATGGATATTTCCCGGTTGGTTTCGGGTCGAACGATGGGGCGGAGGTTGTTTCTTTGTACATCGCTGAGCAGGCTTGTATGCAGTTCCGGAATGATCGTGTATCCTCCGTTTTTATCCACGATTTTCACCAGGGTTTCGATGCTTCCGGCTTCGTAGATAGCTGAATGGGGTTGTTTTTCACATACATTCAGCACCTGGTTGCGCATGCAGTGACCATCTTCCAGTACCCAAAGGTTTTCGGCGGGAAGTTCGCCGGCGGAGAGTTCGGTCAGGCAGAACAAAGGATCACCCGGGGAGCAGATAAGGAGCGACGGTTGGGATCAGTGCCAGCGACAGAGGGCCAGAGGCAGCGCTTTTCCTGACCCGGATCTGGTCGGCAAGTTGCCGGGTATGGAAAAGGATCAATCGGGCATGCCGGATGACGAGCTCACCGGAAGGAGTAGGTTTAACGGGGTGGACAGAACGGTCGAACAACTCGCAGCCCAACTCTTCTTCCAGCTTCCGCACCATTGCGCTCAGGGTTGGCTGGGTGACATTGCAATGTTCGGCCGCTTTAACAAACTGGCGGGTATTATCCAGCGCTACAATATATTCCAGTTGTTGAAGGGTCATGCGCGACCGTTATGGTGATCAGATCGCCCCCAGTTTTTTCCCTACTTTCCGGAATTTATCCAGGGCAAAGCCGATCTGTTCCATGGAATGGGCAGCGCTGATCTGCACCCTGATGCGTGATTTACCCTTTGGTACGACCGGATAATAAAACCCGATGACATAGATGCCCTCTTCGAGCAGTTCATTGGCAAAGTCCTGCGAGAGTTTGGCATCGTTGGGCAGGTGTCCGAAGAGGATCGGGACGATGGGATGGATACCGGGAACGATCCGGAAACCTGCGTCTTCCATGCCTTTTCTGAAGAGTTGAGTGTTTTCGAACAGTTTATCCCGGAGGGCAGTTGTCTCCGAAAGCATATTCAGGACTTCCAGTGTAGCGCCGGTGATGGCAGGGGCGAGGGTATTGGAGAAGAGATAGGGGCGGGATCGCTGGCGCAATAATTCAACGATCTCTTTGCGGGCTGATATGCACCCGCCGGAGGCTCCCCCGAGCGCTTTGCCGAATGTGGTGGAGATAATATCGACCCGTCCCCGGGCATTGCAGTATTCTACGGTTCCCCTGCCTGTTTTTCCCACAAATCCGGTGGCATGCGAATCGTCCACCATCACCAGGGCATTGTATTTTTCGGCCAGGTCACATATCTTATCTACCTGGGCAATGATCCCATCCATGGAAAATACCCCGTCGGTCACGATCAGTTTGAATCGGGCCTCCCCGGCATCCTGAAGCACCTCTTCGAGGTCGGCCATATCGTTGTTTTTGTAGCGGAATCGTTGTGCTTTGCACAGCCGGACACCATCAATAATGGAAGCGTGGTTGAGTTCATCGGAGATGATGGCATCCTGTTCGCTCAGCAGGGGTTCAAACACTCCTCCGTTGGCATCGAAGGCCGAAGAGTACAGGATGGTGTCTTCCATCCCAAGGAATTCACTCAGTTTGGCTTCAAGGTCTTTATGGATTTGCTGGGTGCCGCAGATGAACCGGACGGAAGACATGCCAAAACCATACCTGAAAAATGTGTAATTGGCTCCGGCCATGACCCGGGGGTCGTTGGAAAGGCCCAGGTAATTGTTGGCACAAAAATTCAACACTTTGTGTCCATGACTGGTTTTAATTTCCACCCCCTGTGGTGTGACCAGCACCCTTTCTTTTTTATACAATCCTTCGGAAATGATGGAATCGAGCTGTTTTTGCAGATGTTCCCTGAATGCGCCGTACATAGTTTTTTGTTTTGTTTTTCAGGGCGACAAAGGTATGAAGTTCCGTTGATTTGCCGTTGTTTTCCATGCATGGAGATGGGGAAGATTTTTTCATCCGTATTGGATTTTTTCCTTTTATTCGTATCTTTGCAAAACATTTGGTTTCGTGGCCGAGTGGCTAGGCAGCGGTCTGCAAAACCGTGTACAGCGGTTCGACTCCGCTCGAAACCTCAGGAATCCGGCGGGGAACTTTCAAAGGTTCCCCGTTTTTTTCCGGTTTATTTCCTTCGGATATACAGCAGATACTCACCGATCATGATCAGCATCAGGGTAAAAACGCTGCTCAGTGTGACCCGGACCAGGGTGAGGAAAAACTCATTCAACCTGAATATCTCCAGATAGAACAAGGCAAAGTGGTGGATCAGGGTCAGGGATATGGCATAATAGAGGAACCATTTCATGCCCTGATTTCTCAGTGAAGGGGTCTCACCGATCAGTGATTCGGGCCCGGATGAGATCACGCTGATCACCATGGGCCTGAAAAACGCCATCAGCACCGAAGCGGCAGCATTCAGCCCGATCGTATTGGTAAAAAGATCCACACCAATACCAAGGAAAAAAGAGGAGAGCAACAGCATCCATTTCGGTGTCCGGAAGGGGAGAAGCAGGATGAAATAGACGTACAGGTAGGGATTGATGAAACCACCAAGATAGACATGGTTGAGCACCAGCACCTGGAGCAGGATCAGGAAGACGAAACGGATTATATTGTAGAATACGGTTCGGGAGGTCACGGTTCAGTGCGATTGAAAAGATGATTTAAGTTTTTCTTTCTCCTGACGCATGAGGTCCACCACCACCTCGATATACCCGAGACTGTTGAAATCAGTGGAAAAGAGTATCTCCCCATGGTTGAAATTATCATCGCCGGCGATAGTAAACCCGGAGAGTGTGCCAATCAATAATCCTTCCGGGAAGATATCGGAGTTGCCGCTGGTGATGATCGTATCGCCGATCTCCATTTTGATGTGTTTGGGTATTTCGCGTACCTGACCTTTACGGTAGTTCAGCCCGTTCCAATCCACATTGACGAGTTGGTTGTTTTTCCTGAATTTTCCGGATATCCGGCTGTCTTTATGAAGCAGCGACATGATCCAGCTGAAATGTGGCGATACCGATACCACCTGGCCCACCACTGTATTGCCGATCACCACTCCCATATGGTTGACGATGCCATGCTTTGTCCCCTTGTTGACCATCAGGAAATTATTCCGTTTATTGGTGGAATTGCTGATCACTTTGGCGCTGAGATATTTGTATTCCAGCATCACGATGGTATCTTTCCGGTAAAAAACGTTTTTGTCAGAAACGTAAAAGGCTTCCGGGATCCGTGAGTGGAGCCTGGCCATTTCTTCTACCAGCACTTCATTGGTTTTGCGCAGTGAAAAATATTCGGTGATGTTGCTCAGGAGGCTGTTCACCCCTCCGGTAATTCCTGCGGAAACACTATAGAGCTGGCTTTTCTGAAAGTCGTTGTGGTTGACGAACAATGCCAGCGCCACCGATTCGAGGATGAAAAAAAGAAAATAGAAATAGTGTTTTCTGAGAAAAACAAAGAGGTTGTGCATGGATACACGTTACTTGATAAGGAAGGTAAACTTATCAAAGTTTTTAAGGGCGATGCCGGTACCCCGGGCCACGGCACGGAGCGGATCTTCGGCCACGTGCACTTTCAGTTTGGTTTTGAGATGAAGTCTTTTATCAAGACCGCGGAGCAAGGCGCCACCACCGGTAAGATAGATACCGGTATCATAGATATCGGAGGCGAGTTCAGGGGGTGTCATTTCCAGTGCATTCAGCACAGCCGCTTCGATCTTGGCTACCGATTTGTCTAAGCAGTGGGCAATTTCGGCATGGTTGACGATCACCTCCTTGGGGATTCCGGTGAGGAGGTCACGACCATGTACGGCAAAATCGGGCGGAGGGTTTTCAATTTCGGATATGGCTGCCCCTACCTCGATCTTGATCTTTTCGGAAGTGCGCTCTCCCACGTTGATATTATGCTGTTTGCGCATGTATTCTTCGATATCGGCGTTGAATTCGTCGCCGGCAATGCGTATCGATTTACTGTTGACGATCCCGCCGAGGGCGATCACCGCGATCTCACTGGTACCACCGCCAATGTCGATCACCATGTTGCCGACCGGCTCCAGCACATCGATACCGATACCGATTGCAGCGGCCATGGGCTCGTGGATGAGGCGGACCTCTTTTGCTCCGGCCTGTTCGGCGGAATCCTTCACCGCCCGTTCTTCCACTTCGGTGATGCCCGAAGGGATACAGATCACCATTTTCAGCGCAGGAGGGAACCACGATTTCCGCAGTTCGATCATCTTGATCATGGCCCTTATCATGTGCTCGGCTGCCTGAAAATCGGCAATCACCCCGCCCCGCAACGGCCTGACCGTCCGGATGTTCTCATGCGTCTTTCCATGCATCAGCTGGGCTTTCTTGCCCACCGCTATGATCTTTCCTGAACTTCTTTCGATGGCTACGATGGATGGCTCGTCCACCACCACTTTATCGTTGTATATAATTACCGTATTGGCCGTCCCCAGGTCAATAGCAATCTCTTTCGTGAATAAACCCATCTGTGTCCGGTGTGTTTAATGTTTAAAATGACGGACTCCGGTGAATACCATGGCCATTTGGTGTTCATCGCAAAACTTCACCGAATCTTCGTCCCTGATCGATCCTCCTGGTTGAATCACCGCAGTGATCCCCGCATCATGGGCGATCTCCACAGAGTCGGCAAACGGGAAAAAGGCGTCGGAGGCCATCACAGCGCCTTCGGTAGTAAAACCGAACATTTGGGCCTTGAGGATTGCCTGCCGCAGTGCATCCACGCGGGAGGTCTGTCCCATGCCACAACCGATGAGCTGACGGTTCTTTGTCAGCACAATCGTATTCGACTTCAGGTGTTTCACGACCCTGAGGGCAAAGAGCAACTCCTCCGTTTCCGCAGGAGTGGGTTGCCGCAGGGTAACAAACCTGAAATCGGTTTCCGTTTCGGTTTTCAGATCTTTATCCTGTTCCAGTACTCCGTTCAGGATTGATTTGAATTGTTTGTCAGAGAACGATATCGGATTTTTCTGCAAAATTATTCTATTTTTCTTTGACCGGAGAAGTTCCAGGGCATCATTTTCATATTGCTCGGCGATCAGAATCTCAAAGAATAGTTTGTTGATTTCTGTTCCCTCTTCCATGGTGACCGTTCCGTTCAGTATGATGATCCCGCCATAGGCGGAAACGGGGTCGCAGGACAGGGCATCGGTATAAGCCTCTTTCAGGGTTTTTCTGGTGGCCACACCGCAGGGGTTGGTATGCTTGATAATGGCAGCCGTGGGTTCTTTAAATTCGGCGATAAGTTGCATGGCCGCATCTATGTCAACAAGGTTGTTGAAAGAGAGTTCTTTGCCGTTAAGTTGGGTAAATACTGCCTGCAGGTCGCCGTAAAACATTGCCTGTTGATGAGGGTTTTCGCCGTATCGTAGCGGGGTAGCCAATTGTATGGATTCATGAAAGCCGGCAGTTTTAAGTTCGCGGTTGAAGAAATGAAAGATACAGGAGTCGTAATGGGCCGATATCCTGAAAGCGTGGGTGGCAAACCGTTTTCGTTCGTCAAGGTGGGTAGCGCCGTTGTTTTGGCGGAGGATCTCCTTCAGCACGGGATAGAATTCCGCCGCGGGGATTACCATAACATGGGCGAAATTTTTTGCCGAAGCCCGGATCAGGGAAATACCTCCGATATCGATTTTTTCAATAATATCCTCTTCGGAAGCACCTGAAGCAACGGTCTTCTCAAAGGGATAAAGGTCCACCACCACCAGGTCGAAAGAGGGGATTTCATAGCGTTCCATGTCGGCCAGGTCTTTCAATTGGTCGCGCCGCCAAAGGATCCCGCCGAACACCTTCGGATGGAGTGTCTTTACCCGGCCACCCAGGATGGAAGGATAGGAGGTTACCGATTCGACGGAATGGACTGACAATCCTTTTCCCAGAAGGAAATCATAGGTTCCGCCGGTGGAATAGAGTTGAATGCCATAGGATGCCAGCGCCACGGCCAGTTCTTCGATACCCTCTTTATTGTAAACGGAGATCAGCGCCGATTTAATTTTGATCTGATCGGTCATGGGATAAATTTTTGTAACAATTATGAATAAAAAGCGTCATAGATTCGTTTTACGGATGCATGGCGATTTTTGCAATGTTACCAAAAAATAGCGTAACCCGCAACGGATCGTGACCGATGCATTTTAAATATTACCTTTACCGGCCGTTCTATGGAGAAAAAAAACGAGGTAATACTGATCCTGCGCCTGATCAGGGAGAGCTTTATCTTTGCATTTCAGGCCGTTATTGTCAATAAGGTCCGAACCGTCCTCTCCCTGCTGGGCATCACCATCGGGATATTCTGTGTGATCTCGGTGTTTACGGTCTTTGATTCGATGGAGAATGCTATCCGTAAAAGCATTGCTTCCCTGGGCAGTAATGTGTTGTATGTTCAGAAGTGGCCCTGGCAGATGGGTGGCGGTGATTACCCCTGGTGGAAATACTGGCAACGCCCGGAGGCATCGCTTGAAGACATGAGGGAGCTGGAACGCCGGACAACCCTCGGCGAATCGGTGGCTTATATGACCCAGGTGAACAAAACCGTGAAGGCAGGCAATAATTACATCGAAAATGTGACCGTGATGGGCGTATCCCACAATTTCGACCAGACCTGGAAGTTTGAATTGTCCGAAGGCCGTTATTTTTCCCCCATCGAATCGGCCGGCGGCAGGAATATAGCCGTGATCGGTGCCGGGATCGCCTCCAACCTTTTTCCTGAAGGAGACCCGGTTGGCAAAAGGGTAAAGATCTTTGGCCGGAACATCGATGTAGTCGGGGTCATTGCCAAGGAGGGAGAGGATTTCTTTGGCAACAGCAACGACAATGTCGTCTATCTGCCGGTAAATTACTTTAAAACGCTGGTCGATATACGTGACATGGGTTCAACCATTATCGTGAAAGCAAAACAGAATATTTCCAACGATGAGCTCCGCGACGAGCTGACGGGTTTGATGCGTTCGATCCGGAAACTCAAACCATCTGCTGAGGATAATTTTGCCATCAACGAAACCGATATTATTTCGAAGGGATTTGACCAGCTTTTTGCTGTTATTGCTACGGTTGGATGGATTATTGGCGGGTTTTCGCTGCTGGTGGGCGGGTTTGGCATTGCCAACATCATGTTCGTGTCGGTCAAGGAACGTACCAACATCATTGGCATCCAGAAAGCCCTGGGAGCAAAGAATTACTTTGTGTTGCTTCAGTTTCTGTTCGAAGCTATTTTTCTCTCGCTGATCGGAGGATTGTTTGGACTGATCATCATCTTTATCCTGACGATCATCATCTCCAACACTACGGACTTCACCCTCACCCTGACCCAGGGAAACATCATTCTGGGCATTGGTGTTTCGGCGCTGATCGGGTTGATTTCAGGCATTTTACCCGCCTGGACCGCGGCCAAACTTGATCCGGTGGATGCGATGCGTTCGGGCCAGTAATGGTCAGAAAGGCCAGAACTGGTTGTCGTTCCAGATTTTTTGTTTCAGTTCCTCATCCATATCGCTGAGAACCTTCAGGTGCCCCTTTTCCCAGTCGGAAAGCCAGGTATAGAGTGCTTTTTCGTTGGGGTCGGAAGTTGCTTCGGCCTGGCGGGCATACACGTCGATGGCCCGTTTCTCGAAGTCGATGGCGGCAGAGATGGCGGCTGCTTCGAAGCCCGCGGAGCTGATCTTGTTTTTCATATCCTCTGTGAGGATCAGCGTGGCAAATCCCTCATTGGACAGATCGGGCAGGTCTACCTTTTTGAAGGTATGTTCGCGTTCGTAGCTGACATACTGTTCCGCGAGGAACTTCACATGTTTGGTCTCTTCGTCGGCCATGGTCAGAAAGATATGTCTGATCTCCGGATCGGGAGTTTGTTCGGCCACTTTGGCATAAAAGGCATGGCCCCTCTTTTCCATGAGGATGGCCATTTTCAGGATCTCGAGTGCTTTTTGCGTTTCCATGATGATATATTTGAATAAACATTCAAACATACACATTTTTTCCTGTCAAAGTGAAGTGGTGGTAGAAAAACACGCACTGCGAGTTAAGATTCCAGTTTGGCAATGGAATATGGCAATTGATATTGACAAATGCAAGAAACCAAAGCTTCAATGGCTTAACCCACCCGCACCCCGGAATTTTATTAATGCCAATTTTTCAAATGGTTCTAATCCCGTAAGCAACGAACTGAAAATCCGTAAAGCTTGTTTTCTTGACCCATGTCTATATTGCCATTGTTGTAGTTCACGCTCCGGCGCCAGGCATAGCCTGAACTGGACTGAGTTGAACTTGACCAGAAACAGAAGCTGCCTATTGCATCAAACGTTCCATTTGAATATCGGACACCTCCTGGAATGGCAGAAAAGCCGCTTTCGTTGGTGGCCGCGGTATTTGGTGAATTCCACAACCCTGTACCAGCCTGAATTGTACCGGTGGTTTTCATTTTTCCACCGGCAACACCGGTTCCTCCAAGAAAGGTAGTTAAAGTTGACCATTGTGCATCTGTTGGAATATGCCAACCCAAAGGACATATCCCCTTTACTCCGGCGGTGGTTACGTATTGCATCATCTCGTTCCATTGGTATAACCCCCCGTATGTATTACAATTCGATTCAAGGTCTCCGTAGCAGTACTTTTCGATGATACTGTTGTTATTTTGACTGCCCGAACCATTAATCTTTGTGCCAACGTTGAGGTTCTGCGCCATCCAGCATTGTGCGCCGATCTGAACGGTGTTGTAGGTTTTTCCATCTCTTGCATCGGTAAAAGGCTGTCCGCAGGGCGGGCTGGTGCTCACGATGAGTTTCACCTTGGTTTGCGTGCTGTATGTGTTGTTATTGCTCCCTTTTCCGTTCCAGAGAATATGTTTGTTGGTGCCTGGTGCCACCGGGCCAATATTGTCTGACAAAAAACCGGCAGAAACAGGCGTAAATGTGGTTCCATTGTTGAAACTTGCTTCCATACTGATATAATAGATACTCCCCGCACCCAGGAGGTTATAATTAACGTCAACAAATCCGCTGCCATCCGTCCGCTGTGAAACAGAAATATAGGTTATGTTTTGTGCTGTTAAGGGAAACCGGATTGCAATAATCGAGAAAATGATGATGATTTTCAGCTTCATATTTTAATGATTTTAAAGGTTCCTGATTGTTGACCATTTGTGATCCTGATAATATATACACCCGGGTATTGGTCGTTCAGGGAGAGTTTTGAGGGAATGTCGGATTCAACGGTGCATTCCAGAATCAGTTTTCCGAACAGGTTATAAACGGATAATTTTGAGGTTTTTGATTCTGTTTCCTGAATAAAAGAAACCGTGAATGAACCTTTGGTAGGATTGGGATAGACTTTGAAAAATTGATTACCTGCCAAATCGTTTCGCTCTTTAAAGGATTGATTTTTAAAGGTACTGCAATAAGGCCCCCCGTCGTCGATCCGGGCATGCAGGTAACTTCCCGACAAAACGTTTGTTGTTGGTAACAATACTATTTTTTGTCCTGCCAAAAGGTTTGCAACCGATCCTCCCTGAAATGTAACAGAGGATTCGCCTCCTGCCACAATAATTTGTTCCAAAGCCTGGAAGCAACTGTCATCACCTTCTGCTAGTGTGAGATTTTGAAGAGTTGTCATTATCGGAACATACCATTGTAACATAAACTCATATTCTCCCGGATCAGAATCAATTATGATAGTGTCTGTAATGGTAACATAACCAGGCATTGAAATTTCTATTTGGTACGCAGCCCGGAACACCTGCCCCAGTATAACCAGACCAGTTGCCCCCGTAGTTCGACTGAAAGTCTGGGAATAGATGGTATCCAACCCGGTTAGTTGTACGGAAACACCTTCATAGCTGTCAGCCCATTGAATGGTTGTCAGGATATTGACACGAGAGAACCTGTTAAGCTGGAATGGTGAAGCAAAGATGGTATCGCTCATGCCAGATTCATAAACTGCCTGTAAGGCATAGAGGTAAATACCGTCGGGAAAATCGCGTAAATGATCGGTAAAATATGTCTGTATAATACCACTTACATAGGGAATCAGCGGACTTCCATTAATAGACCGGAATAATCTGTAATACTGAAATCCTCCATTGTTGGGAGAAGACAATCCCGGTCCCTCCCAGTTAAGTGTCAGATTTACCTGATCAGTCAGCGTAATGGTGATATTATCCGGTTCCATCAGCCTGAAAATACCAGGGTTGTTGCCAAGAGGGCTCCAGTTTTGCATTTCATCGGAAACCTTTAAAGAGAACCAGACGGAATCTGTTGTACCATTTATTGCCAGGTCTTCCAGTGCGATGATCAGCGTGTCGGGTTCGCCGGGATTTGTTGGATATGGCAAATTAAAAATCTGATTAGCAGTAAAATATGCACTTTGACTGGTAATAGGTTCTCCACTGTAACGTAAATCATATCTGAATGCTTTACCTGTCAGGCTGTCATTACCGGTTGCGGTCCAGGTAAGTTTTAACCGGTTACCTGATAAGCGCTCCACGGATAGATCATTAATAGCCGCTGGTGGTATCAGATCGCCGGGTTGAGGAAGACTATCGTAAAAGGCATATGTGGTAAAATCATTCCCATTCCAGGGATAGGTGGCTTTCAACGTATCGCCGTTCGAGACAGCTATGGATATACTTCGGGTAAAAGTTAATTCGAATTGTCCAATAAACTCAAACTCGTTCACACGATTGCAGGTTACCGTTGATTGCAGACCGCTGCGTTGGTTTGTCAGGGTTACCGTTTGTTGTTCATCCTGGCATAGATAATTCCGAACAATGAGGAACATATTGTCTTGTTCGTAAAGTTTCGTGGAGCTGAATGAAAGGCTGACAGCCATATCTTCCGGTGTATAAACGACTACTTTTTGCCATGAAGTGTCGGTAGCCATTCCGTCTGAAACCACGGTCATTAATTGATGAACCCCTTTCTGTGCTTCGGATGGTGTCCAGATAATCTGGTTACCATTGATCACAATGCCCAGTGTGTCATCAGGAAGAGAGAAGAAGAGCGGATTCCCGTCATGGTCCATCGCCAGAAGTTCAAAGGATTTTGGCTCCCCTGTTATGAAGACAAAAGAACTGTCCCGGTCGAAAGTAAAACAGGGAGGATTGTTGGTCATCCCAGCGGTGAATACAAGGTTGACTACCGGAGTGAGAGGCCCATAATTGTTTTGGAAGTCGTTAAACCTCCCCCATATCCGATATTCATGACCAGGCATCAGCCCTTTAAGTATCAATCCTGTTGAATCGGAAACAGATTCTTCCTCCCTTCTTTGGGAAGAAATATCTTCATAGTACACCGTTGTGCCATAAATGCCGGTTTGCGTCGGTTCATTCCAGGAGACATGGACAGAATCACCGTATTGAATGGCCATGAAATTTTGTGGCACTTCTATTCCTGTATGGTTTGCAATAAGAATTGAGCCCGGGGCATACTGAACAACAGGGGAGTTGACTCCGTCCTCAATGCGTGTATAAATGAAATATTCTCCATCAGGGATATCACTGTTTTGCCATTCAAAGGTCAGATTTGCATTGTTGACCACGGTGAAATCATCAATAAAGCTGCCGTCAAAGTCTTTCCGGTCCGTATCGTAGAATACCGATACGAAAATAGTATCCGCGTAATCATTGAAAGAAAGTGAAACCTCATTGCTCCGGGATTGCCTCAGGCCCGGGGCATTTAGCACTCCTACCGGTTTTTTATCCGGAAAAGCGGAGAAGATGGCAACATCTCCGGTATACGGGGTAACAAACTGCCATTCTCCTTCCATTGGCATATCCAATACCATCACAGTCTGATTGGCCAACTGAAAATGTTGATAAGAGGTGTTGGTAGAATCAAAAATCTTACCGGAAGGATTAATTAGGAAAAAATCAAAAAGTTGAGGATTGACGCTGTCACAGGCTACTATCATTAGTTGACCGACATTCTCCGGAACTTCAAATGTAATGGTTTGGTTATTATTGCGATTTCCTTTCCATATCTGTACTAAATTACGCAAATTCGGACCCAGTTCATAGTGGAACCAGGGAAAGCCCGGTTTGCCATATGTCATACGTTGGGCCAACGAGATCAATGGTAATGATACCTCTGTTTGCAAAGAGTAGTTATTGAATTCAGTCAGGGCGGAACCGATTTTTATCCCTTCTGCCCAATTAAGATACCAGGGCAACTCATCCGGAGTTTTTACAGTCAAAACGGAACTACCGGTAATAATGCCGCCCTGAAGATTAAACTTCTGTTCACCGGTTAAAATTCCACATATATCCATATTGCACCGGCCTTTCAGAGAACGGAGACTGTGATCATATTCGATAAACCCCTTCAAAACAGGATATTTGAATATCTCAAATGTACCGGAACCTTTAAAATAGCTCATTGGATGAATGAGTACCCCAAAGTCATTTAGTTTGATCGGGGCACCCAATTCTTCATTGATTTCAAGACTGGTCTCCACATCGATGCTGGCAAGAATTTTCCAGTTCTTTGACGCCAGATCCTGCACACCTCCGGTCATTTCTGTTATAAACAGCCCTGTATTTGCAATCGGGATCTTGGCTCCCAGGGTAATAATGAGATTGTTTAAAGCGCCTGAAACGAATTCAATCTCCATCCCGACCGATAAAAACGGGAGTCTTAAAGCGTCAGTCATGTCTAAAAACTCACCAAACGATGTGTGGGTAAGAACATTTCCGGCGGAATCCCTTACCTCTACCGGTAAACTGTCAAGTGTTCCAGGAATTCCGTTACCATTTACCGGATTATCCCCTCCAATAAATCCGGGAATCTGAAGCTTGATGGCCCCTCCATAGATATCTTCTGCTGTATTGAAGTACAGTGATAGATTTTTTACCCGCACGATACCAATATTAATTTCGTTCAATAAGATATTTGCACCATAATCTATCCCGGCGGTGTGAGATACAATGATACTGCTGCCAACCTGGTTGATATACCCACCCGGGTCAATGGTATAGTCACTTCTTACAGAATCAAAAACGATATTAATAGGATATGGCATTTTCGCAATTACCTTACACTCCACCTGATCACCCCCGGGATCAATTTCAAATTGACCGAGTGTAAGATTGAATCCTCCGATTGTTGGGGTCCCGTCTATTATTCCTGCGTAAGATTTTGGCTTTAGGTTATTTCCGTCAATTTTATAAACCCAGGCAATGGATGAAGCTTTAAAGGTATAATTCCCGGTTACTCCCGGTATATTTTTAGAAAAGATGGTACCTGAACCGCTTATCTCAGGCTTTATGAGGTATGAGCGTTTATCGATTATCACGGTTCCCGAAAAGCAGAGAATATTGTTGATGGAGACATTCCCGTTCAGCGAAAAATAGTTGGGAGGGTTTTCAGCAATATTATCGGCATATGCAGTAAGGGTGGGGTTTATTATGAGTGAAGTGCTGTTGCCCGGGGAAAGATAAACTGCAATTGTCTGGGAATTTGGTCCGACAACCCAAAGATACTGATTGTTTGAAATGTACCCGGTTTTGAAAACATTCAGGTTATAATAGCCTGATGGTATGATTCCGAAATTAAAAGTACCATTTGGTAAACTATTCTGGGTGAACGACTGGGATTGCCCTGTCAATGTAAGCGTTGCGCCACTTATTGGCAATCCTGTCAAGGTGTCTTTCACGGTTCCGCTAAATGAAACCAGCAAGCTTGGGCCTGAAATTGAAAAGAAACCATAACTGACATCCGTTCCTTCATTTCCGAACACATCAGCGGCACATACTTTAATTTTTGCCTGGGTGGTGACGATGGCCGGGAGGTTGACCTGGGCTGAGCCAT
Source organism: uncultured Draconibacterium sp. (assembly GCA_964387205.1). Lineage (GTDB taxonomy): Bacteria > Bacteroidota > Bacteroidia > Bacteroidales > FEN-979 > CAIVAT01. The sequence continues at coordinate 4,851 of CAYLVY010000034.1, read as the reverse complement.
TGTTGGCAATATTCTGTGCCAGCAGATACTGATTGTTTCCCGGATCTGAAATAAGGAATATACTGATTGGAGCAGCTTTAAGATTATTGTCGGATGCTGTCCACGTTACAGTGAGTAAATCGGTATTGTTTACCTGTTGTCCGCCATCAGGCGACAGCAGATCAACCACCGGCGGTTTCGTGTCGAATGTGAATACAGGTGATACAAAAGATTGCGGGAGTACGGAAGTATTCACCATTATCAGTAAAGCGATGGTGAATGGAAAAACTATACAGCTTTTCATAATGAAAAAGGTTAGGTTTTCTTTATAATTGTTGATCAGATGAAAATTTCTGTTGGTTTCGCAAGTTTAATTCCGGAGCGCATTAATTACAAACAAACCTCGGATCTATTTATTAATGCCGGAGAAAATCGTGAGGAACAACCGGAATAAGTATCGCAAATCTTTACCCGAAGAATCCTGTCAGAAAAACGAGGTCAACTCCTCATCAAGTCGTTTGATGTTGAAACGGGGTATCGGCAATTCGATCTTTCGTTGACCATCAGCCAAAATACATTTGCGTGACCGTTTATTGATTTTCTCCAGAAACCTGGTATGAATAATGATCGATCGGCTGATACGGGGAAATGCTTTTTCCGGCAAAAGTTTCCGGAGTTTTCCAATGTTTACGGAGACGGTCTCACTTCTGTCAAGGATCAGGTGAATTACTGTATAATTCCATTCCGCTTTGCAATAGATGATATCATCCAGATTCAGAAAAATGAGACCGTTTTGAGTGTTGAGTTTTAATTTGTTTTCTGAACCCAGATGTGAAAAAAAGAGGTTAATTTTTTGAATGAAACCGGTTTCCCGGTGTTGAATTTTAAATTTTGCCAAAGTACTCAACAGTTCCTCTTTATCAATGGGTTTCAGCAGATAATCAAATGCGGCCAGTTTGATAGCCCTGAGGGCATAATTATTAAATGCGGTAGTAAAAATAACACAGGGATTGAATGATGTTTTCCGGATCTCCTCCAACAACTCGATACCGCTTTTCCCGGGCAGTTCGATGTCAAGAAAGATGATATCCGGCAGATGCTTTAAAATGGACAGAGAAGCTTCCTCTGCCGTGGAATGGAAAGAAATTACCTCAATGCCGGGAATCTCCTGCAAATACTTCCTCAGCAGGACAGAGGCTTCCCTGTCATCCTCCACGATTATCGTCCTTATCCTGTCTTCAGTCATGGAATATACACTTCAGGTTTTTGGGGATTTGTAACTGAACCTCGGTACCACAGGGGTTGTTGTCCTGATCAGTCAGGTCGGTTATCAGGAAATTTAGTTTTTCCCGGTTGTATTGATTGAGCAGTGAGAACATTTGTCCGACGATTTTCATTCCCCTGCGTGTGGAATCGCTGTTTCTGTCCGATGCCGGCTTTCTTCCGATGCCATTGTCTTTAATAATAATGACCACCATCTTTTGTGATGACGATACCGATACCTGCAGCACCCCTCCGGCGCCTTTGGGCCTTAAGCCATGCTTGATCGCATTTTCCACAAACAGTTGCAGTACCATCTTCGGGAGCAGCCACATGGTGTTGATTTCAGGAGATATATCAATGCTGAAGGTAAAAATATCCTCGTTCCTTGATCTTTCGAAACTTAGATACAAATTCAGAAAATCCATCTCCTCATAAATTGTCCTGCAGATTTTATCCGAAGATTCCAGGAAATTCCGGATCAGTTTGGACAATAAAACAATTTGCCTGACCGCAAAGTCGGGTTTTTCCTGCGCAACATAGGCGCTGACCGATGTCAAAGCATTAAAGGTAAAATGCGGATCGATCTGATTGTTTAATGCCACCAGTTGCAATTCCGTGATCCGCGTTCTTACGGCATAACGTTGCTTTATAATACCCCTTTGAATTTTATTTAAAATCAGAATGAATGAAAAAGTAATCAGGAAAATTGACAGATAGACGGGATATTTAAGATGGTAAATTCTGTTTTGCCGATAACTGATTTCGAAGTAATTCGTTCCCATTTGGAAATAAAGGCCGGTTGAATGCTTACCGATATTTATAACCGACAGGTCCCAATAATCCGGGGATTGAAAGGGTAGTTCAATAATGGCCGGATCTTCCAGGTCATGACGAATGATCAGTAACTGATTGCCATATGGTGAATACAGGATCAACTCATCGAGGGTGTCGTCGTCAATATTCATGCAAACGGGCCGTGTACCTTTAAGATGTTCAATGCGGAATGTTTTCACAGGGTTCAGACCTGAGTCGAGCCTTTGCACATATCCTTCTGCATTGAAAAGATAAAGCTGTGAACGGTCAGTGCCCAATGTGACGAGGTCATAGTTGTCGTTATCTGTCCTGTTTCTATCAATTCTTGATTTGAGAAGGGTGCCGTTACCATCATAGAGTGAGATCGTTTTGGGTTTTGAGCCGGCTTTGTTTGATTCAAACACGCCGGCAATAACCCCCCTGCCATTGTGAAGAAAGGGTAAAGCATAAACATTGGAGGTAAACCCTTCATGTTCCACCGGATCGAACAGAAACTTCAGTTTGTGGTCAAACACTATAAGCCATGCGCTGTGATCGGAAAACGGAATAGCGCCGGGGGAAGGATAATTCATCGGGGCCTTTGAATTGCAGAAGATTTCCGGGTAACCATCGTTGTCGAAATCATAAACATCCATGATATGCAATACGGTGCCTGTTAATGGTGTGCTGATGAGGGTATCGCCGGCAAAATCGTAGGCGTAAATTTTCCTGGGCTGGAGGGCAAAACCTGTCATCACATTGAAGAGTAATTCCTGATGCCCATCTTTATTCAGATCCACCAGCCGGAGGGTTGATATATCATAATCATATTGACCGTTATGAACATTCAGTGTGGTTATGAACCTTACCTTGCTTATCTTGTCTGAATTTCCGGGTTCCAGACAGTTTAACAACAATGAATCCCGGTTTTGGGTAAAGAACAATATTTTCTTTGCGCCCGAATGGCCGATGTTTCCGCAGATAAGCCGATTGCCCCTGTGGATGAGCTTTCCCGGGAAATTCCATTGGTCCAGGATACGGTTGTTCTGGTCCATGATCTTCAAACCAGCGTTACCTTCGGAATTTTCAAAGCTCATGATTCTCAGTGTGCGGCCTTCATCGAATAAATCTTCGTACAGGATTTTGCCACGTTGCTTTTCGATATGTCCCTGCCTGATAAGTTTAAGTTGATACTTTGTAAAGATACCGGGAAGCAGAACAATGATAATTAAGCTGAACAGAAGTGATATCAGAAGGGAAAACAAAATGAACAGCTTTTGTTTCATCATACTGAATCAACATTATCCCTGCCGGCAGGGTTGCTTTATCAAGCCCGTGAGTCGGATGAGAGATTTCACCTGCAAGGTACAACAAAAAAGTTTTCACATATGCTGTCGATGACAAAATGAGGTTTGTTGTAGCAAACCGGGTCAGGTATTAATTGGAACCGCAGAGGCGCGCGGAGTAATACGCAAAGTCGAGCAAAGTTTTTTTACCTCAATCTTCCGCGTTTCCTTTGCCTTCCTTTGCGGTTTATAAAACAGGCGATACGTTTTTAAACCCGACAGGATGATCTTGAATGATATTGATTTTCCTATCAACCCCTCTTTGCCCGATATTGAATATCTTTACCAAACAAAAAAAATAACCATGATCACAGCCACAATCAGGCGGAAATTATATGAATAAATCCGCACGGCAGATGATAAAAAAGTGAAAGCAATCTACACGATCAACGAAAGCGATCTGAATGAAATATATGAATGGTGGAATGACAAGTTTTCAAATAATCCTTGTCGTTATGCACCAACACAAAATCGTCAACATATCGCCCGTAATCCGCGGCATCCGCGTTCCATGATAAACAGCGAAATAGCGAGGTAGCGAAATAGCGAAATTTGAAACCAGCCACGAATCACTTAACACTTGATTTCTGGCGTTTGACGGTTGACGGTTGGCACTGGATTTTTACCGCAAAGTTCCCTCCCAGTGGAACAACTGGGAACATAAGGACAGATAACAAAAAATTTCACGCAGATTTTCGCAGTGTCATTCGCCGGGTTTCGCAGAGGAGATACTTGAAAAAAGGATCAGCGGAACTCAGCGGACAACTTTGCGAAACACTGCGAGAAATAATTATCACGTTATCAAGTAGATAAAATTAGTTATATAGTAGGAGCGCAGAGGAAAACGCATAGTAACCCGGAGAAAACCTTGTATAATAAAAATTCTCCGTGGAACTCCATTTTTCCCCGGTGGACTTCAGTGTAACAGTTCATTTCACAGAGGGCCACTGCGTTCAAAATGAGAGCCACAGAGTCGTTTAAAGTTGCGCTAAGTCGCTTAAAGGATTTCATGGACTACGGCTTTTGTGCGCCTTTGTGATGCACTTTGAGTGCCTTTGTGTTTATTTTTTTTCGGATAACGCAACCAATAATTCGATAAAGATCCATTGAACCGGCATTTCAATTTTTTGCAGATCAGACAACGGCAGAATTAGCTAAATCACTAAGAAGGAAAATGACTCCATGCGAAAAAATTCTTTGGCAACGGTTACGGGATCATAAAATCGGAGGTTTAAAATTCAGGCGACAGCATCCTGTCAAAAGGTATATAGCAGACTTTTATTGTCATGAAGCAAGACTGGTAATTGAGGTTGATGGTCCTCTACACAATTATACTGATCATGCGAAACATGACCAGCAAAGAGATGGGGTTATGGAAGATTATGGAATAAAAGTCCTGCGGTTTACGAATACCCGGGTCAGATATCATATTAGTCAAGTTGTGAGGGAAATAAGGGAGGTGGCGTTATCG
>CAYLVY010000033.1:21554-31094 GCA_964387205.1 uncultured Draconibacterium sp. | reverse complement strand
AATCCAGTGGCAAAAAGCCAGGAGGTCAACCGGGACACGAGGGCACCACCCTTGAAATGGTTGAAAACCCGGATGAAATCATTGAACATATTCCTCACTTTTGCACCTGTTGTGGTCGTGATATAAGTCAGGTTCATGCAGAATTGGTTGAAAGTCGTCAGGAAATTATTCTTCCGGTAATACAGCCAATTTATGTTGAACATCAGGCATTTCAAAGAACATGTACATGTGGGAATACAGTTGTTGCTGATTTTCCTGATGGTATAACTCCTGGCATCAGCTATGGCCATAACGTTGAAAGCCTTGCAGCCTATATGAATGCCCGTCAATTTGTCCCCTTTCACCGGCTTGCTGAAATGTTCCGGTACGTGTTTAATACACCGATCTGTGAAGGGGCACTGGTGAAGGCAATTAACCGGGTTGCCGAAAAAGCCATTCCCGCATATGAACTCATCCGTAAACGGGTAGAAACGGCTGATGTTAATGGTGGCGATGAAACTGGCATGAAAATCAACGGGCAGAAAGGATGGTTCTGGACGCTTCAGGGAAAACTTTTCACCTTTATCATTGCTTCGCTCAACAGAGGGGCACAAACCCTTTATCAACATTTTCCCAATGGGCTCGCTTTCTCTGTCCTTGTACACGATTGCTGGAGATGTTATTTTAAATTTCCCGCTGTTGCCCATCAAATCTGTTTGTCCCATTTACTGCGTGAATTCAATCATATCAGCGACTGTTATAAACTTCAATGGGCTGCTGACTTTAAACAACTTCTGGTTGAAACCATTGCCTTTAAAAAGACACTTCTACCAATGGATTACAACAAAACATTAAGTCAAAGAACGGAATTCGAAGGACGGCTTACCAAACTACTACTCGAACCCATTAAGAAAAAACATCCCTTAGCTTTAAGTCTTCAGAATCGTTTGATAAAACACCGACAACATATCTTTACTTTCTTGTATAATCAACAGGTCCCTCCAGATAACAATGGTTCAGAACGAGCAATCCGAAACGTCAAAGTAAAGCAAAAAATATCCGGTCAGTTCAAATCTTTCACTGGAGCCGAGACTTTTGCAATCCTGAGATCCGTAATTGACACCGCGATTAAAAACAACCTGAATCCGCTGCATTCTCTTTCACAAATTAATGCCCTATATTTGTAGGGGGTGAATAGTTACAGAATTTTTAATCCCCGTTCTTTCAGTTCAGCTCCTTTCATAGTGTGGTTTCCGGGTTCAAAGTTACGCAGGGAATTGCGGAAAGGTTCACCAGCATCAGGAATAAATTAAATAATGACCTTTAGTCATAAATAAAGATAACTCACATCAAACGAAACGGAATTACTAACTTTGGCCCCTGTCCGGAGACTATGAAGGTGATGAACAGAATGTCGAACCAAACTATTTTCTGATCCCATGAAAAAAATCCGCATCATCCTGGGCTTTGTGCAAATCTTCATCGCTATCGGCGCTGTTCCTGCAGGTTATGGTATGCTGACCGACCCAACTGGTGAAGGATTGGGGATGGACACTGCCATGTTGAATGATTCTCCTTTGGGCAGTTTTTTTCTTCCTGGGCTTTATCTGCTTATAATCAATGGTTTAGGAAGTATTGCCGGCGCAATTCTTACCTTTGCGGGAAACCGGTTTGCCGGTAGCGCCGGTCTGATTCTCGGAATACTGTTATGCATCTGGATCATGGTGCAGGTATGGTGGATTGGACTGATCAGTGTCCTGCAGCCTCTGTTTTTGCTGATCGGTATCGCGGAAGTCTGGCTTGGATGGAAAATCAGAAAATAAAATGGCCGGAGAAAAACAAAAAGTAGCAGCCTGGTCGGTACTGGCAGCGCTGCTGATGACCGGAATGAAACTGGTGGTGGGAATTGTTACCGGGAGTCTGGGGATTCTTTCAGAAGCGCTCCATTCCGCTCTCGATCTGGTTGCTGCCGTGATCACCTGGTTCTCGGTCAGGATATCAGACCGCCCACCCGACCACAATCACCACTTCGGCCATGGCAAGGTGGAGAATTTTTCTGCGTTGGTCGAAACCTTTCTGTTGCTGATCACCTGCATCTGGATCATTTATGAAGCGATCCACCGGCTGATTTCCGGAGAAACCCACATTGAGGTTACGATTTACAGTTACCTCGTAGTGATCATCTCCATCATCATTGATTACGGAAGATCAAGGGCCCTGTACCGGGCAGCGAAGAAATACCACAGCCAGGCCCTGGAGGCCGATGCCCTGCACTTTTCTACCGATATCTGGAGTTCCGCGGTTGTGCTGCTGGGATTGGTTCTAGCCAGGTTTGGCTGGCATTTTGCCGACTCGCTTGCCGCGATTGCCGTGGCACTGATCGTCCTGGGAGTGTCATACCGATTGGGGAAACGGGCGGTTGACACACTGCTCGACCGCAGCCCCGAGCCCCTTGCCTCTCAGATTGAGGCCATTTTGAAAAAAGAACAGGGCATCCGAAATTTTCATGATCTTCGCGTCAGAAGCGCCGGCCCTCAACATTTTGTGGAAGTGTCGATCCATCTTGAACCGGGTCTGAGCCTGGAAGAAGCCCACAACATCTCACAACGCATCGAAAAGATGATCAAATTTGAAATTCCGCGAACCCTGGTTCATGTCCATTTTGAACCGGACCATCATCAACCCGACTGATAATTAGACTTAATGATTATGAAAAATTTATTGTTAACCTTGATTATGCTGGCCCTGACAGCTACTGCCGTCGCCATGCAGAGTGATACCGCAGCAGAGGCTGCCCGCATCCGCCAAACCATCCTGACCTCTTATGTGGAAGGACTTCAGAACGAAGGTGATACGGTAAAAATCAATGCCGGATTCCATCCCGGTTTCGAGATGCTGATGCTGATGAAAGACGGAACGCTGAAGAAATATCCGCTTACAGAATGGAAAGCCCGCCTTAAGGCCGATCTGGCCGAGGGAAGACTTCCCCGGAAAGGTGATAACCTCGTTTCGGTCAGGTTTATTCAGGTAGATGTGACCATTAACGCTGCAACGGCAAAATTCGGCTTTTATGTTGGTGACAAACTCACCTTTATCGATTACATGAGTTTGTATAAATTCGGCGATACCTGGAAGATCGTGAGCAAAACCTACCAGAAGTTATAGGGAAAACTGTTCTGTCAGGATATTCCGCCTATGAGCACCACGTAGTTTTTACCGTACTTCCGGGCACATTTGGGACAAGTGGTGTACCAGAAATACAATTGATGCAGGGATAGTTCCCTTGCTCTTGCCACTTCATGGAAATCGTTGATCCACCTGCTCATCTCTTTGAACGCCCCCTCATACACCCTGGAAAAATAACGGCCACTCAGTGTAAGGTTGTTGGCTCCCGGCACCAGGTTATCAACCGCGAGATAAAGGTCCATCCGCCATCCGGAAATATGATCCGACAGGCATAAGGCATCCGGAACACCGGCCCCCGACATTTCCACTTTCCTGTTCATCTTGCTGATTACCCGCCCGAAATTAAGCGGCATATGAAAGACTGTACAAACGTGATCCCTGATAAATCTTTTATTCTCCCAATGAAAAATACAGTCCTCCCATGGCCTGGGGTCAAATTCAAGGCAGCAGATATCCACGCTCTCTGAGGATGTCATGATTTTACTGTTTTATGAAGGAACTTCTTCCTGTGTTAAAACAAAGGTATGTGTAATATTTTAATATCTGATAAATATTTTACACAAAAATCCGGATTATTGGTTCAGCCATTTTCGAAACTCACCGGCCCGGTCGATGCTCACAACGGCTTCATCCTTCCCTGCAGGGGGTTTCAGGGTGATAAGAATCCGGGAACGTGACCACACAGTCATATTGACAATGGAATCGATACTGATCAGAAACCGTCGGTTTATCCGGAAAAACTTCCCGGGATCAAGAATGGTTTCGAGCCGGTCAAGGGTATAATCAACGGGATAAGACTGATCCGCAAAAGTCCGCATGAAAACCGACTTCTCCATGGCAGAAAACCAGGCAATTTCCTGCGTTTCCACTTTACGGATTTTATCCCCATAGGTAATGAGAAAACGTTTTTTATAACCGGGCTCCTGCCCCTGTAAGTTCTCGAGTAACCGCTCCAGGTCAGTCGAAAAGATTGACTTCAGGGTGTGATACTTTTCCAGGCTTTCGGTCAGATCGCTTTTCCGTATGGGCTTCAACAGATAGGAGATGCTGTTGAGTTTGAAAGCCCTGATGGTGTATTGATCAAAAGCCGTCGTGAAGATCACCGGGGTATGGACCACGACCTGTTCAAATATTGAGAAACACAACCCATCGGAAAGCTGAATATCGGCAAAAATCAGGTCAGCGCTGTTCACGCTCAGCCAGGACACAGAGCCTGCAATGCTGTCAAACCGGGCCAATATCTCCGTTTCCGGTGAGACCTCCTTCAGTAACGACGCCAGTCGCTCCGCCGCAATCGCTTCGTCTTCGATGATGATCACTTTCAGTTTTCGCATGGGATCAAAGGTAATTTTACTGCATATTCATCATTTTCCACTGTAAAGACAGGTATCCGGTCACAGATCATCTGGTACCGGCGCGTCAGGTTTTTCTGACCAATACCCGTGGAGGAGACCCCGGAGGTTTTCGGGATCAGGGTATTCCGGACTTCCAGCCACATGCCGGCGGTCGTCACCATGATCCCCAATGGCCTGGAAGATTTGGTGGCGTTGTGTTTGAGGGCATTTTCCAGGACAGTCTGAAGCGAAAGAGGTGGCAGGAACATCCGAAGCGAATCGGAAGGCAGGTTGACAGAAAAAGTAACCTGCTCGCCATACCGGATCTGTTGAAGCAACATATAGGATCGGGCAAAACCAAGTTCTTCCTCAAGGGTAACCACCTGTTTTTCCAGCGTTTCCAGCACATAATGATAGATACCGGCAAAGGCTTCGATAAAAACCTGTGCCCTGGCGGTATCCTGCGAGATCAGTCCCGACAGCACGTTGAGGCTGTTGAATAAAAAATGTGGATTGACCTGCGTTTTCAGCATCTCAAACCGGATATCAGCCAATTCATGTTGCAATGCCTCTGCCCGGATCCTCGATAACCGGCTCTCCCTGTAAAACACCAGCGCCTCCAGAAAAGCCATCAGTATCATGTTGATAATTATGGCAATGGTGGCATTGATCATTAAAACCCGGGGCAGGTCTTCTGTGTAAGGATTGATAAGGTTTACTGCCGCAGTACCCGAAACCGAAACCACCATGGCAACAAGGCTGCCCAGAATAACCTCAGGGATGATCCTTTTCAGCGGTTTTTTGACCCATGGGAATTTCCGGTTGAGCCATGCGATGATCAACAGGTCTGGATAGATGATCAGCAGTCCGAGTAAAGTGCTGACTGCTGATCCATATCCAAGCCGGAAGAGAAATTCTGCCAAAGATTCCACCTGAATGAAACCTGTTATTGTATTATATGTCACGATTAAAAACTGCAGGATCAGTGCAAGAAGAACTGTGTAGCCCAGGACAGAACGGAAACGGATGGATAAGTTGGCGGGGATGGCTTTCATGGCAGTTCCTGGTTACAAAGTTATTCTTTTCATCGGCACTACAACAATCCAAACCTGACCGACACACCACCGGAAAAGTTTTGGAAAAGATCGTCAGGGGTGTGCTTCAGACCGACAGGAGAAGTGAAACGCCAGGAACCATTGACTCCAACCCACCATTTCGGCGCAACCCTGACGAGGGCCTCCACCCCGGGTTCTGTCACCGAATAAACTTGCTGATCGATCGTCTGCTCATACCAGGGTTTATCCTCCCGAAAATCCCTGTCATAGGTAAATTTTGCCAGGCCCTGTCCCAATACCAGCGAAAAGCCGAGTTTGAACCGGTTTCCCAGCGGCTGCATGTACTCTCCGAAAACACCGGCATAACCGGTTTCAAGGTGATAGGTTCCGGATGCTGTCAGTTCATCCAGTCGGTAATCATACCACAAAGCGCTTCCGGTAACGCCGACTGTAAAGCGGTGGTTGAAGACCACGCCGATCCTGCCACCAAGCCATCCGGCCCCCTTGCCCATCACATCGGTATAGCTGCCCGAAAGGCCTAGATAACCTCCGACATATTGTTCCTTTTTTTTACCCTGATATTTCCAAAGGTAACTTTTTTCACTTTTTTCCTGCGCCATCATTCCTGATGTAATCGTTGAAAAAATGATGGCTAACAGTGTCATTCTTGTTTTCATTTTTTTTGTTTTAATGGGTTAATAATCAGGATACAAAAGTATCCTCCCCATCATGGCAATAAAAACAAGGGTGGACGAGGGTGCAGATAAGAAGGATGAGGGCGCTTTATCAGCGGATGACCAGCTGTCGCGATACCTCCCCTTCCGGTGTTCCGAAGGTCACCAGGTAAACCCCGGGGGGGTAGGAGGAGGTGTTCAGTTCAACATTGTAAATGCCTTCCGAAAGATTTTTTCCGGGAATATTTACCAAGGTATTCCCTTTAATATCTGTCAGGTTAATAAAATAATGACCAGTCCCTGCGACTGACAGGTGAACATTGACCCAGCCGCTTGCCGGATTGGGATACAAATTAAGGATGGCATTTTGCCTGGCCGGCCGCTGATCGATCCCCTCCCGTATGGCCTGCAGCACCGGCGCCTTATACAGCGAATCGTCGTGCTCGTAAATGGTCACCACCAGGTTGCAGTTGCTCTCCACCCAGCTTGAATCGAGCTGTACCGTGCACAGGCGCGTAACCGTTTGTCCGTTGGGCCATGTGGGCCCGACCAACGGTTCCCCCTGATGGTAATACTCCACTTTGCGGGTGACATGATCATTGACGAAATCATATTTAAAAGGAAGATTGGGGACATTGGGGGTGGCACATCCGTTAAAAATCCGGTGGTTCGCAATCAGGTTATCTTCGGTGACAAAAATATTAAACGAGCATGGGCGGTTTATTTCCGGGCCCAGGTTGGTCGCGTTCATTTTCAGTGTGACATTGCGGCTCACAGGATCCCACGTTTTAGATTCAACCGTGATCTGCACCGGTGCCTCGGGACTGACCGAATAACGATGTCCCACCGAATCGGTCAACCTTGCATAATTGACATCGCGGCCCTGTCCGTCAATAAACCCGCTGGGTTCAAATTTCTCATTAAAGTAATAAAAAATCTCTTTGCCCTGATATTCCCTGAAAAATGAATTGAACATCGGGCTGTGGAGCGCAACCACGATTGTACGGGGATAGGTGGGCTGGAGTTTGTGATGAATGATGGAGTCCATGCAGGAACATGGCCCGCAGTCGGTGTCGGTGAGGTTGTAAACCAGCACATTGCGGGGGTTCTGCCCAAAGGCAATGGCAAGCGAATATCCGATGAAAAGGATAACCAACAGATTCTTTTTCATAATAGTGGAAATTAATGTTGACGGTTTTGTAACATAAACGGATCACAAATATAACCCAACTCTGAGCTGAAATCAAGAGAAACATCTATTATTACCTTATCTTTGATAAAAAAAAGGAATGAAACCTATCCCCTTCACCACCCTCTTGCTGATCAGTTTTCTCCTGTTATCGTCAATGCCTGAACTTCCGGCACAGATCCGTTTCGGGGAGGAAACACTCGACAGCATCGCTTTGGGCGACAGCCAGCGTGCCATACGGATACGACGAATGCCTGCAAGGTTTTCAGACTATAATTATGATGTAAAATGGTACCGTTGCCGTTGGAATGTGGATCCTGCCATCAGGGCGATAGCAGGAGATGTCACGATCATGTTTGAGATTGCGGATCCGCTGCCGGACTCCATCACTATCGACCTTCACGATGACATGACCGTGGACAGCATCCTGATGAATGGGTTTCCGGTTGCCTGGCGCCATGCCGACCATCAGCTTACCGTTCCGTGTGCCCCTTCCTTGACACCTGCATGGCACGATTCCGTAAGGATCATCTATCATGGTACTCCTCCGGAGGAGGACGACGGAGCCTTCGCACAATCCTCCCATCAGGGTATGCCCATCCTTTGGACGCTCTCCCAACCATACGGAAGCCACCTTTGGTGGCCTTGCAAGGACGGGCTGACCGACAAAGCCGATTCGGCGGAGATCATCCTCGAAGTTCCCGGTGCATATTCAACCGCTTCCAACGGAATGCTGACATCGGTGATGAATACCGGAGACCGGAAGATATTCCGGTGGCAGCATCGTTATCCGATTGTCCCGTACCTCGTTTGTTTTTCTGTGACCAATTACGCGGTTTTTCAACAAATGATCCAGTCAGGTGGCCGGGACCTGCTCTTTGTCAATTATGTTTATCCTGAAGATACCGTGGAGGCAAAAACCCGGTTTGGCCAGGTTGTTCCGATGCTCCACCTGTTCGATTCCCTTTTCGGTGCCTATCCGTTCAGGGATGAGAAGTACGGTCAGGCTCAATTCGGGCGCGGGGGAGGCATGGAACACCAGACGATGACCTTTCTCGACGGGTTCGGGTACGAACTGATGGCCCATGAACTGGCCCACCAATGGTTCGGCAATATGATCACCTGCGGAAGCTGGAGCGATATCTGGCTCAACGAAGGGTTCGCCACCTATCTGTCCGGACTTTGTTATGAGTTCCTGGCCCCGGAATTCTGGAAAAGATTCCGCGAAGTGAGGGTAAAGTCTATCGTAACGCAACCCGGAGGATCCGTTTATTGTACCGATACGACCAGTATTAACCGGATTTTCGATGGTCGTCTCTCCTATGCCAAAGGGGCCATGATCCTCCACCAGTTACGCTGGATCATGGGAGATTCCTCTTTTTTCACAGCCCTGCACCATTACCTGAACGACACTTCCCTCATCTTCGGGTTTGCCCGGACCTCACACCTGAAACACCATCTTGAGGAGGCCTGCATGTGCGATCTGACATGGTATTTCAATGACTGGTTCACCGGTGAGGGTTATCCGTCGTACACCCTGAAATGGCAGCAACAGGAAACGCTTGTCACACTGACACTTGATCAGGTTCAATCGCATCCATCGGTCTATTTCTTTGAACTTCCCGTTCCGGTCAGACTGAAAGGGAATGGTGGCGACACCATGATCCGGCTGGATCATGCGTACAGCGGCGAAACCTTTTGGGTACATCTTCCTTTTAAAGTTGATTCTGTGTTTGTTGATCCTGATTATCAACTCATCACCTCCGGGAATATCGTGAACGGAGTGCCCATGACCCAACAGGAACGAGGGTTGACACTCTCTCCCAACCCTGCCGGTGATAACCTGGACATTGGTCTCCCGCCATGGCCCGGAAAAAACCTTGTAACCATCACAATCTTTGATCTGCAGGGGAGGGTGGTGGAGTCTCTCCGTGCGGACAATTCTGCACCCATCCGCATCGGGACACAAACCTGGCCCGACGGCCATTATCTCATGCAGATCGGACACGGGAAAGAGCTTATCAAGGCAAAATTTATGGTTATTCATCCCTGAATAATTAACAAAACCATAATATAAAATATTATATTTGTGAAGTTATAATGCCTTAATGAATGGACCAGGT
>CAYLVY010000033.1:0-21544 GCA_964387205.1 uncultured Draconibacterium sp. | reverse complement strand
TCTTTCTAGGCACTTCGCTGGTGGCATTCTTTTCGGCATTTCTTGCCTGGCAGCGGCGAATGGTCAGGGGGGCGCGCGAAATGGTATGGCTCACCCTGCTGTCGGGGTTCTGGGCTTTTTCGGCCATGTTTGAATCGGCAGCCGTGACCACGGAACAAAAAGTGCTCTGGTCTCAGATCGGATATATCGGGGCTGTCACCACCCCTGTGCTGTACCTCTGGTTTGTGATGCGCTTCACGGGTCAGGAGAAATGGTCTCAAACAAAGGTTTTATTGTTGTTGTTGATTGTTCCCACCCTCACCTGGATTGCCGCCCTCACCAACGAATCACACCAGTGGATTTGGACCGGTTTTTCACCGGTATCCGCCGAAACCAACCTGATGGTTTATTACCACGGGACAGGATTCTATATACTATACTTTAGTTACAGTTATCTCCTGCTGTCATTGGCCACTTTATTGCTGATGCGCTTCATCAGGCAGCAAACCAGGATTTATCGTTTGCAGGGAGTGGTGATCTTTCTGGCGGGTCTGTGCCCATGGATTGCCAGCATACTCTATCTGACCGATGGCAATCCGGTTCCGGGCCTCGATATCGTCCCGTTGAGCATTGTCCTTAGTTGTGTCTTGTTTTTACATGGAATGCTCTATCGTCGTTTTCTCGACCTGGTTCCCGTGGCCAGAAAAACCCTCATGGAAATACTCTCAGACGGGATATTGGCCCTTGACCGGCTGAACCGGATCCAGGATCTGAACCGGGCAGCCCTGCACCTGTTGGAAATTCCCGACAAAAGTGTCATCGGAAAGGACATCGCCCGGGTGGTCGATCATAATAATCCCATGATCAACGCCATCCTGAAGGGGTCCGGTGAAGAGGTTACCTGTGGCTCAGGCAGGGGTATCCATCATTACCACATCATTTTCAAAGAAATTGAAAATCCGCACGGAAGCCGGTTGATCGTGATCCGGGACATCACCATGCAAAGACAATCGGAAGCGGAAATTCTGCGCAGGGACAAGATCCTCGATGCTATTGCGAAAGCCACTGCCCTTCTGGTACAGGCTGAAAATATTGAAAAAGCGATCAACGGAGCCCTTGCCCTTATCGGTGAGGCAGCCGGGGTAAACCGGGTCTATATCTTCTGGAACCATGACGATCCCGAATACCAGTACCCATTGATGTCCCAGGCATTTGAATGGACTGACGGGACTGTGACTGCTGAGATCAACAATCCCGAATTGCAGAATGTACCTTACGAGATCGCCTGCCCCAGATGGTATGAACTGTTATCGGCAGGAAAAGTGGTGGTGGGTAATATCCGGGAATTTCCCGAATCGGAGAAAATTGCCCTCAGCGCCCAGGGTATCGTCTCGGTTTTGGTTACCCCGATTTTCATCGACCAGAAATTTTCAGGCATGGTCGGGTTTGACGATTGCTTCACGGAACGTGAGTGGCCGGTGACCGAGGAGAGGATCCTGACGGCTGCAGCCGGCACTATCGGTGCGGCCTATATGCGCCACCGAAGCCGGGAGGAACTGCTGAAGGCCAAACTCAAAGCGGAGGAAAGCGACCGGCTCAAATCAGCATTTCTTGCCAATATGAGCCATGAGATCCGCACCCCTATGAACGGTATCCTTGGTTTTCTGAACCTTTTGCAAACGCCCGAACTGACCAGTACCGAAAAGGAGGATTATATCCGCATTGTCAGGAAAAGTGCCGAACGAATGCTGAGTACCGTGCATGATATCATCGACATATCCAGGATTGAGTCGGGCCAGATGCCACTGGTTTTCAGTACTATCAACCTCAATGAACTGATGGTGACCCTGAAAGAGTTCTTCACGCCGGAGGCGGCAGGAAAACATCTTCAGCTCTTCCTTCAGTCGCCCGTCGCCGATAATAACGCGGTTATTTACACCGACCGGGAAAAACTAACCACCGTACTCACCAACCTGATCAAAAATGCGCTGAAGTACACCCCTAAAGGATTTGTGGAGTTCGGGTACCAGCTTCAGGGAGACTATACCGAATTTTCCGTCAGGGATACCGGCATCGGCATTTCTCCGGAGAGACAAGAGGCGGTTTTTGAACGGTTCATTCAGGCCGATATTTCGCATTCCCGCAAGTACGAAGGGGCCGGACTTGGCCTTTCGATCGCCCGCGCCTATGTGGAAATGCTTGGCGGCCGGATCACCCTGGAGAGCGAACCGGAGCGGGGAAGTATTTTTCGGTTTACCATCCCGCTTCGTCCCCATCCCGCCGAACATGATATCTCACAGGAGATGCCCGGCCTGTCAGGAAAAAAAGAGGTCCGCTCCCATACCATTCTGGTAACCGAAGACGACCCGGTGAACATGGAATATATCCGCCTGGCCCTGCTCCGGGAGGGACATCGGGTGATCACCGCATCAAATGGCGCCGAAGCCATTGCTGCCCTGAGAAAAGATCAGAAAATCAGCCTGGTATTGATGGATATCAGGCTTCCGGGAATGGATGGTTATGAAACGACCCTCGAAATCAGAAAATGGAACAGCACCATACCCGTTATTGCTCATACGGCTTACGCCTTTGAAGGAGACAGGGAAAAAGCCCTTGCCGCCGGATGCAACGATTATCTGGCCAAACCGGTACGTGAGAAGGAATTATTGCGCTGTATCTATAAATATCTTTCGTAGCAACCATCGAAACCCGAAAAAACCTGACTCCCGACAGGAGAAATTTATCAAAACCTGCTGCCCGGATCCGGTTTCATTTATGGGTTTCCCTTATCTTCGCACCACATCCAGACGAAATTAACATACTGATCCGCCACTATGGAAAAAAAAGTAATGCAGGCAATCCCGGATTTAATCTTTATGCTCAACACGGAAGGTGTCGTTGTCGATTACAGGGAGCCTGGCACCGGCCAACTGTTTCTCCCCGAAGGGAAATTCCGGAACCGGCATTTCTCTGCACTTGTGCCCGTTTCCATGCAGGAAGAGGCTGTGACGGCCTTTGATAAAGCCCGGACCACCAAGGCGCCGGTCACAGTCTGTTTTCAGTCACCGGTTCCGGATTCCGACCGGTATTTCGAGGGAAGGTTTTCCCCATATCAGGATAACAGCGGCGTTCTGTTTATGGTGAGGGACATCTCACCGCAACTGGAGACAGAAAGCAAACTGCAATCTCTTAGTATCCTTCACCAACTGATTGTTGAATTCTCATCCCGGCTTATCCAATCGGGAATGGAAGAGATTGACGCCGGAATCGATTATACCCTGAAGATCCTGGGAGAATATGCGCAGGTCGACAGGGTCTATATTTTTGATTATGTGGCCGAAACCGATTTGCTTTACAATACTTATGAATGGTGTGCCGAAGGGATACCACCGGAGATCAGCAACCTTCAGGGGATCCCATTCAGCCTGGTCCCCCGCTGGAAACAAAAATTCAGCCGGCAGGAACATGTGTATATACCACTGGTGGCGGAGATCGATCCCCAATATCATGCCGAAAAAGAGATCCTGGACCCGCAGGGGATTCAGTCACTGCTCGCGCTGCCTATGTTTTACGGAGTAAGCTACATCGGATTTATCGGATTCGATGCGGTTCGACATACCCGCCAGTGGTCGGAAGAGCATATCAACCTGCTGCGTCTGGCTGGTCAGATCATCGCAGGTAGTATTTACCGGGGAAAATTTGAAAAAGAGATCACCGAAGCAAGAAAACAGGCAGAAAAGGCCAACAGGGCAAAATCGGAATTCCTCGCCAGCATCAGCCACGAGATCCGTACCCCGATGAATGCTATCCTCGGCTTCAGTGAGATTCTGTATAACAATACCACCAGCCCGAAAGATAAAAACTTTTTATCCGGTATCCTAAGCAGCGGACGCACCCTGCTATATCTTATCAACGATATCCTTGACCTTTCCAAAATTGAGGCGGGCCAGATGGAGATCGTGACAGAACCAACCCGTCTTTCTGACCTTTTCGATGACATCGGCAGGATATTTTCTGCCAGGATCCTGGAGAAAAGCCTTGACTTCCGCATCTCCATCGCCGAAGGAATGCCTGATGTTTTGAGGGTTGATGATGTAAGGCTGCGGCAGGTGCTCTTCAACCTGGTAGGAAATGCGGTGAAATTCACCCACGCCGGCTCGATAGAAATTAAGGCTTCCAGCACCCCCAATCCGCGCAAACCCAACCTCTGCGACCTTGAGATCGCCGTGATTGATACCGGGATCGGAATCCCGGCTTCCTATCAGCATATCATCTTTGACGCTTTTGTCCAGGTGGATATGGAAAATAACCGGAAATACGGTGGAACCGGATTGGGGCTGGCCATCACCCAACGCCTGGTACAAATGATGAATGGCACCCTTTCCCTTGATAGCCAGGTAGATAAAGGCAGCACGTTCACCATCCACCTTCACAACATTGAGATATCCGGCGAAACAGCAGAAAGAACCAACCTTTATGAATGGTTCGACAAGGTAATCACCTTTGATCCGGCCACGATCCTCGTGGTGGATGATGTTGCTTTCAACCGTGAATTGGCGAAAAGTTTTCTGGGCATGTTCAGCTTTACCGTACTGGAGGCAAAAAACGGAAATGAAGGGGTAACCATAGCCAGGCTTTATAAACCGGATTTGATCCTGATGGATCTCCGGATGCCCCAAATGACAGGTTACCAGGCTGTGGAAACACTGAAAAAATTCCCCGAAACAAAAGATATTACCTGCATCGCTTTCACGGCCTCCTCGATGCGCCATGATGAGGAGCTGATCCATTCCCTCTTCGACGGATTTCTGATGAAACCCATCACCCGTAATGAACTCATCGATTGCCTGATGAAATGGCTTCCCCACCACGTCAGCGATCCAAAACCGGGCCAGGCTGCGGAACAGGAAACCGTTACTGCAGCAGCGGATCTGCCGGCAACCCACGATCCAAAACTCGGGCAGCTTAAAGAGGAAATTACCGCCACGATCCTTCCGGACCTTAAAAAACTGCTGATCTATCTCGACTCGGATGTGTTCGATAACCTCATGGCCAATATGCTCGATGTATGCCAGCGATACGGGATCTACCATTTTGAACAGGTGCTGGCCCTGCTGAAGGCTGCTTCCGAAAACTATGATTTTGAAATGTTTACACGTGAAATTCACAATCTCGACCTGCTGATAAACCAACTGTTGAAAAAATAATGAACATCATGGATCATAACACCAATGACCATCACGCCAGTATCCCATCTGTCCTGGTGGTAGATGACAATCCGAAAAACCTCCAGCTCATGTCGGCTATGCTGAAACAACAGGGGTATAAATTATACATCACCAACTCCGGAGAGAACGCCCTTGCCTTTCTGGAAAATACCCTTCCCGACCTTATCCTGCTCGATGTGATGATGCCGGGCCTCAGCGGCTTTGAAGTGTGCCGGATGATCAAAAGACAAAACCGGTATCAGGATATTCCGGTCATTTTTCTGACAGCTAAGACTGAGGTGGAAGATATTGTGGAAGGATTCGAATCCGGCGCCGTCGATTATATCGCCAAACCGTTTCATCCGCAGGAGGTCTTCGCCAGGGTTTCCAACCATCTCCAGTTGAAACGTACCCGGGAGACACTCGCGGAACAAAATAAAAAACTGGCATTGCTGAACCAGGAAAAGGACAAATTCTTCTCCATTATCGCTCATGACCTGCGCGGACCAGTAACCGGACTGGCCGGTATCACGGAACTGCTTTATAAAGAAACCGGCAGTTGTCATGACGAAAATATCAAGGAGCTGGTGGAATTGCTGCATACCACGTCGGTCCAGGTGGTCGATCTGCTCTTCAACCTGCTTGAGTGGGCCCGCATCCAGATGAATGCCATATCTTTCGAACCCGATAACCTGCTGCTGAAACCGGTTGTGGATAAAGCAGTCCGCACTTTCAGGAATGCCATTCAGGATAAAAACCTGACAGTTTCCGCTGACCTGGACGAAACGGTGTTGGCCTATGCCGATGTGAACCAACTTGGCACCATCCTTCGAAACCTGATCTCCAACGCCATCAAATTTACACCAACGGGAGGCTCGGTTACCCTTACCGCCACCAGGACCGATCAACATCAGATACGATTGGCTGTAGCCGACTCCGGTATCGGGATGGGGCCGGAGCTGCTGGAGAAATTGTTCCGCCTCGACCAGAAAGTGTCCCGCCCCGGTACCGAAGGAGAGACCAGCAACGGTATCGGGCTTCTCCTATGCCAGGATCTGGTGAAACGACAGGGGGGACAACTCTTCGTCGAGAGCGCTGAAGGAAGCGGAACCACCTTCAGTTTTACCCTTCCTGCAAAACGGGAGCTTTCGTGACAGGTATGATGTTCAGCATCCACCAGGCCGAAACCGCAAAAGCCATGCAACCAATTCAATCATGGGGCTATGGATTTTGATTTATCAGATTGCCCCGAAGGATCAACAGACCCTGGCTGGTGAAGAACCCGCCGGCCTGAATGATCAGGTCACCTGCAAGGGTCAGTCCGGCGCTGCTCTCCAGAAGGAGGGCAGCGCCGGTCATTATCCGGAGATGATGGCCAAAATGACCCGTACCGGTAATGACCGGTGAAAACGATGTACCCGCCGGAATGATGATATCATCCGTAGAGAGCGGAGCCCCCAGTTTGGTCCAGTTCATCGGATCGGTCCATAGCGAAGAACTCTTCCCGTTCCAGATATTTTCAGGATGATATTCAAATGCCCCGATGTCATATTGATTGTTCTCGGGCCGTGCCAGTGAATCGT
Source organism: uncultured Draconibacterium sp. (assembly GCA_964387205.1). Lineage (GTDB taxonomy): Bacteria > Bacteroidota > Bacteroidia > Bacteroidales > FEN-979 > CAIVAT01. The sequence continues at coordinate 14,775 of CAYLVY010000033.1, read as the reverse complement.
GATCCATCCAAACTCCCATCGATTGTACGTTAAGCCCTGAATCCCGCGCCGGACTGTCAGGGAGTAAACGGCAGTTATAGGCAAGGGTATCACGAAACTTTACCGTAACCTGATCCGGTGCGAAAAAATTGTGGTTCAACGTTGCGGTTGCACCGGTAGTGACCCTGACGTAACTTTGTGCCGGATAGGTATAATTGCCCAGTGAACCCGGATTAATAATAATATTGTTGACAATCTGATTATTAGAACTCTGCGTACTAGAAAACCGGATACCGTCGGTCTTGGTATTGACGATGGTATTGTTGATGAAATTGAAAAAACGGCCCGGAATGGTGGAGCGGTCATCACAGAAGATCCCGTGGATATATTTCGTGGGATCATTGGGGTAGAAAGTCAGCCCTGCATTGATGATCACATTGTTATAAATTGTATTGTTGCCGATACCAAACACGTTGATCCCGATACCGGTGCCATCGGCAAGATAATTGTTGTAACAGTCGCCCGAAGTGCCGCCTCCTAACTGGATCCCGGCGTTGTGGTATTGTTCGGCGAGATAACCGTAATAAACAAGCCTGTTTCCGAAGATGGTGCAGTTTTTAACGGCACATCCTACCTGTATCCCGTCCCATCCGGCATAATCGATACGGTTATTAAAGATTTTCAGTCCTACGATATCATGGGGGAAGAGGGTATCGGGCAATCCGTTGCAGGTTGTGGGATACCCGCTGTAGGATGAGTGGCCGATATACATGGCTTCTCCGCCGGTGTGGTGGATGTAATTATCGTGGATCGATACATCGTACATCGTAAAATTGCCCCGGTTGGCCGTCCGGTCACAGGTGGGGTTTGTTTTGCACATGATCCCGGCAAAACCGGTATTGGCGATCTCTATATGGTCGATTTCCATGTTGGAACTGAAATCACTCAGCGATATGCCATTGGCGTAAGTGTTGGTTTGCATGACCTTAATGCCGTATGGAATGGTATCCACTCCGGTACCGGTAAGCCTGAAATACCTTGAATTTGAGAATTTAATCCCGATCACATGAGTGGAATTCGCTACCACTACTGCACCTCCGGAATTGATCACCACCACCGGGTTCAGCGAGTCCCCGACAATGTTTTTAAAATAAATATTGGACCTGGGGCCTGCCTGGATGCAGAGTGTATCGCCAGGCTGAACATTCAGGGTCGTCCCGTTGACATTTTCCTGCTGCAGGGTGATCAGATGGTCACAATTACAATTCTGACCAGAAACCGGATGGTGAAAGAACATAAGAATGAAGCCCACTATCCAACATCCGGACATATACCCACCTCCCGACAAGTACCTGATCTTTTCTTTTCCCGTACCCTTCTTCATACTGCGTAAAGATACGAAACACCGACCGAATATTATTATTTTCCGGTGATATTTTTTCATATTACAATTTCATATAACTTTGTATGATAATCAATTATCAGAATATGAAAAAGATCCTTATCCTCATCCTGTGGTTAGTGACTGGCGTGACTACCCTGGGCCAGCATATCATCATCAATGAACTGCAACCATCCAATGCCACCACCATTGCCGATCGTGATGGTGATTATTCCGACTGGTTCGAACTTTACAACTTCTCCGACAGTACCATCAACCTGGATGGATGGTTTGTTACCGACGACCCCTCAGAACCTTACAAATGGAAATTCCCGCAGGTGCTCATCCCTTCCGAGGAATACCGGATCATTTTCGCCTCCGACAAAGATACCGTTTACCCCAACGGAGAGGTGCACACCAATTTTAAAATCGGCAATGGGGATGAGGGTATTCATCTGTTCAGGGCCGACAGTACCCTGGCCGATAACACACCGGTGACTGAGGTATTGACCGACTGGTCATATGGCAGATATCCTGATGTCGCCGATGATTGGTTTTTCTTCGATGAACCAACCCCGGGAGCCGGAAACACCACTCAACCCTATGGCTCGTTTGCAGAACCTCCGGTTTTTTCGCATACCCCCGGATTTTATGCCGATAGTTTCTATCTAGGGATGAGCCCTACAGTTCCGGGCGACACAATATACTATACCCTCGATGGTTCCATACCGACCCGGGAATCGGCTGTTTATACCAGCCCTGTCCTGATGGCAAGCAGGGCAAATTTACCTAACCGGCTAAGCACCATTCAGACTACCCTCCCCGGTCAGGGTTTTTCGAGCTGGAAACTCCCCAATGGAAATGTTTACAAATTTAACACTGTCAGGGCCAGGGTATTTAAAACAGGGTACTATCCCAGCACGACCAAATCGGGTTCATTCATCATCGATCCGCTCATGGCGTCAAAGTATAATGCCCCCCTGATCTCTATCATGACCGACTCGGTGAACTTTTTTTGCGACACCATCGGTATCTACAAAGCGGGAGTCGGGATCGACAGTTCCAACTGGTTGACCGCACACTTCTCCCAGGAAGGCCGGGAATGGGAGAGGGATATTCACCTCGAAATTTTCGATGAAACCGGCACTACCGTCATCTCTCAGGATGCTGGCGTGAGGATCAGCGGTAACTATACCCGCACCACCAACATCAAATCATTACGGCTTTACGCCCGTTCCGAATACGGCAACAGTACCTTTAATTACCAGTTTTTTAATGACCTTCCCCTCTCCGATTTCAAACGTCTGAGGTTGAGAAATACTGGCAATGATGCGCAGAATGCTTACATGCGTGATGCGCTGATCAATGAAACCATCGAGCCGTTCTTCCCCGCCATTTCCCGTTGGAGACCATCGGTAGTATTCATCGACGGAGAGTACTGGGGTATCCACAATATAAGGGAAAGACATGACAAATACTTCTTTAACAGCCACTTCGGGATCGAATACGACAACCTTGATTTTCTGGAGATGAACAGCCTTGTTGTGGAGGGCACCAATACCCATTACAACGCCATGCTCGATTTTGTTACCAACAACAACATGGCCGATAGTGCGAATTATGCATACGTATGTACCCAGCTCGATCCGGAGAATTATGCCGAATACCTGGTCAACTCTGTATATACTGGTCAGACCGACTGGCCGGTACATAATGTCCGTTATTGGAGAAACCGCACCTCATCCTACCAGCCCCAGGCCCCTTACGGGCAGGATGGCCGCTGGCGCTGGCTTTTGGTGGACCAGGATTTCGGGCTGGGCAGGAGCCCAACGATGGGAGCCGGATATGATCATCTCTACCGGTTGCGCAATAGTTTATCAGGATGGCAAAACCGACTGATCGTCAGACTTCTGGGTAATAATACCAATTCCGGAAATGAACAGTTTAAAAGACTTTTCATCAACACCATGGCCGACTGGATGAATACCCTTTACAAACCCGACCGCATGCTTTCCATCTATCAGATGTTCGTCGATACCCTTCAGCCACTGATGCCTGAGCATATCAACCGCTGGCGGTACCCGGCCAGCATGTACCATTGGCAGAGTGTCTATTGCCCCACCATCACCGGTTATATCACCCAGCGTCCGGCCTATATGAGGCAATTCATGATCAGTAATTTTTCCCTTCCCGGCACCTTTAACCTGACCCTGAATGTAGGCGACAGTTCCATGGGAAAGATCAGGGTCAACACCATCACCATCGATACCCTCACCCCCGGATTATCCAACCCTGCAGATCCCTATCCCTGGTCAGGCTTGTATTATCGCAGCATTCCGGTTCAAATAGAAGCCAAACCAAACCCGGGATTTACTTTCAGCCACTGGGAAGGATACGAGGTGGAAAATACCCCGGTGATCACTATCTCTCCTACCGATACGATTGTTACCCTTACTGCCCATTTTATTCCCCAATATGTCCCTGAACATGAACTGGTCCATTTCTGGCTATTCGATAACAATATCCCGAACGATACGCCGCTCGATACCATTAATCCTGTGTTCAACCTTGTTCCCGACGCCAGAATGACATTCCACTCCGCACTCGCCGGCTATCCTTTCGACCCTTCCCACCCCAACTGGCGAAAGGCCTCCATGGAACGGCGCAATGCCCCGACTCCGCTGAATTACCGGCCCGAAGGAAATAATAACCTTCCTTACGGCAGCTTTACCATGCGGGCCATCCAGATCAAACAGCCCTTTACCGGCGACGGGGGTGAAAATACCCTCCTGGTGGAAGCCCCCACATCCGGCTATGAAGATATCATTTTCCGTTTTGCGGCCAAAGATGAACTGGCTGCCGACGGGATCGTCGTCGATTACTCTGTTACCGATCCTCCCGTCTGGACCAATGCCGGCCTGACATCCGATACCCTCTCCGTCACCGGTGATTATCAATTGTTTGAGGTCGATTTCAGCGACATCGAGGGAGCGGATGAAAATCCCCTGTTTAAAATACGACTTCGTTTTACAGGGCCAAACATGTCCGCCGACCTGGGCAACCGGGTGACTTTCAACAACCTGAGTATTGACGGTATCTCCACCTATATTCCCCTTGATTTCTACAGTAAACCGGCCGGTCCGCTCACCTCCCTTTCAACCTGGGGAGCTAATCCTGACGGAAGCGGGCTTAATCCGTCGGGTTTTAATATGGAGAATACCAATTATCATATCCGAAACCGCAGCGAAACTACGCTGGAGGAACCCTGGGAGGTTTCGGGCAGCGGATCAAAAGTCATCGCAGGCGATGGAACATTACCCACCTCTTTCCAACTGAATGCCACCCTGACCGGCACCGTCGATGTCAATGCCAATGCAGTGCTGAACATCGCCGTGACCGGATATCCGGTCATCGGAACCCTGGTCACAGGCAGTACGGTTGAATTTTCCGGCGCCGCACAAACCATCCCTTACCGGGTTTTCCATCATCTTATCCTGGACAATATCAGTCCTCTCTTTATCGGAAACGGAACCATTACCGTCCAGGGCAACCTCATCCTGGATGGAACGGTAACCATGCCGGACGCCCGCGGCAACAGCCAGTACAGCCTCCTCTTCAACGGTGATGGCGACCAACTGATCGCTACAGGCCCGAACGTCCTGCGTTCTTACAACATGACCTTCACCAAAACAACCGGTTCGGTTCACTTCACTCCGGGAAGCACGTTCTCCAACGATAACCAGTTTGCCGCTACCATTGGCCCCGATGCCTCCTTTGCCGATGACGGGGCCATCCATTATGCCGGAAACAGTGTGAACTATGCGGGTACTGCTGCTTCGTACAATCTTACAGGCACGCTGATCCTGGCTGGCACGGAAGCAGGGATCGTGAAAGGATCAGGAGCAGGAAACAATTTTAATGTCCGGGATGCCGATGCTACCAATAAAAATGCCGTGGCAGCCTTCAATAACATTATTGTACGGGTTGCCAATACGGGAGGTGAATTTCGTTTCAGGGACGGTTCCACCAATCTTTTTTACATAAAAGGTGATTTTATCGTGGAATCGGGCGCCGCAGGACGTATCCGGTTCTACACCAATAACAATGTTAATATCGGCGGCGATTTCATTATTGAACCGGGATTCACCGGTACCATTGACGCGGTCAAGTCGATAAACTTCAATGGATCCACAACACAGCAGGTAACCCTTGCACTCCCGGTAAACCTTACACAACTCGGAATGTCAAACACTGCCGGAGATGTAATCCTCGACGGGACCCTCGATATCTCCCAGCAACTGATATTCAACAGCGGTATTTTGAAAACCACCGGTACCGGGGTAGTGAAGATGGGGGCCTCCGGTATCATTACAGGCCATGATGATTCGAGGTTCATTGAAGGAAAACTTGCCCGAAGGAGCAGCGGAACGACACCCGTCGACCTGTCGTTCCCGGTTGGGGTGAACGGAACCTACCTTCCTTTTGAATTTTCAGTTTCCCACACCGGAACGGCACCCATGCAATATACAGGTTATGTCACCCATGAACCCGCCAAAACGCCATTAAGTGAACCCATTGAATACCTGGTTAACGACTATCGCTTCCGACTGGAACCTTCCGGAACAGATCTTATCTCCACCGGGGTGATCACCCTCCCCTTCGAAGAAGGATCGCTGGGATTCGACCCCCAATGGCTTAGGGTGGCACAATTCGCCGGCAGTGAATGGCAAAACATGGGCGGGCTGGTTTCGGACAGTGAAGTCAGTTCCACCGAAAACATTACTGCCCCTACCCTCTTTGCGCTGGCTAAAGCATCGGAAATACCCGTCACACCCGACAGTCTCTTCCTGCAGGATATGACCATCCTCCCCGGAACAGACACTTGTTTCGGAGCAGTGAAACAGATCACGGTGGCCGGTGAAGGAACTACTTTCCTGGTGAGTAATAATGCTATAGTCAACCTTGTTGCAGGCGAAAGGATTCTTATGCTCCCGGGTACCACCGTTGCCCCGGGCGGTTATATGCTCGCATGGATCGATCCTGCCGGCTATTATTGTCACCCCCCGACAGCCACCCCGTTGGCAGGTCAGCAGGCGAACGAAGCCGGACAGACTTTATCCTTTAATCATAATAAAGCCGGTTCCCTTTCGTTTGTCATCTATCCGAACCCAACCAACGGATGGATCACCATTCAACTTGCAGAATCGGGAACCAATGGAATCATCGCAGTTGAAATCGCTGATCTGACGGGGAATAAACTCATTCGGAAAGATGGTGATACCGGGTCTTCCATCCGCCTGGACATTAGTACCCTGAGTACCGGTGTGTATGTGGTAAAAGTTCGTAAGGGTTCCGGAACCGGATTTGGTAAGGTAATCAGACAATAAAACCGCATGGAGCAGGAGGTCAGGATTGTAAAAAACCCATTGTTAAGGCTGCTGTTTCTTATCATGGGTTTTTTATTCATGATCCTCGCTTTCTTCGGCGCCATCCTCCCCGTTTTACCAACCACCCCGTTTCTGCTGGGTTCTGCCTTTTTCTTTTACCGCAGTTCCTCCCGGTTTTACCGGTGGATCATGTACAACCGGTTTTTCGGCCACTACCTCAGGGATTATAAAGCCGGAAGAGGGATCCCGCTCAGGGTTAAACTCATGGCACTGGGATTCACCTGGACCTCCACCCTCGTTTCGGTTATCTTTTTCATCCCTTTCCTCTGGCTCTCCATCCTGGTGATCTCCATCAATGTGGCCATAACCATACATCTCGCCATGGTTGGCACCAGGAAATAACAAAGTCAGGCCGTTACATCATTATTATTCGTATCTTTGCCGCTCCATTTTGATGTCCATATTTAGATAGGTATTTTTTTCACTTAAGGAAACCCTTCTGATGCAGCAAGAGCCGCGATTGACATTCCCCTCCTTTTTTCAACATACCCTCTCCCTTCATGCCGACCGTGACGCAATGGCGCTGGTTGGGGAAAAACCGATGACTTACCGTGAAGCAGACCAAAGGATCCGATCCGTGATGGCGCTTCTGGAATCCCTTGGTATAAAGCCCGGCGACAGGGTAGCCATCTTGGCTTCCAATCAGCCACACTGGGGAGTCACCTATTTCGCCATAACCTTCATGGGCGCTGTGGTAGTACCCTTATTGCCTGAATTTCATCCCACCGAGATCCGTGCGCTGCTGGAGCATTCGGAATCAAAGGTCATTGTGATTTCGGAGTACCTGACCCCAAAAGTTAACGATCTTGAGACCGATCACCTGCTTGCCGTTATCGGCATGGAGGAGTTCCGGCTGGTCCGATCGGCTGCCCCCGGGTTGAGCTATCACATCAACGCCTCACCCTCAGGAAACTATTCGGTAGAGGAGGATGACCTTGCCGCCATTATCTATACCAGCGGAACGACAGGCACACCCAAAGGGGTGATGCTTACCCATCGTAACATCTGTTATAACGCCATTAAAGGGTATGAGATACAGAATATTGCAGAGACCGACCGGTTTCTTTCTATCCTGCCGCTTTCCCACACTTATGAGAATACCCTCGGCCTGATCCTCCCCATGTACCGGGGAGCCAGTATCCACTACCTGGGTAAACCTCCCACACCTGCCCTCCTCCTTCCTGCGCTCCAGATAGTAAAACCCACTACCATCCTCACCGTTCCGCTGATCATCGAAAAGATCTTCCGCAACCGTGTATTGCCGGCCTTAACAGGTAGTGCTACCATTCGGCTGCTTTATGCCATTCCTTCTGTCAGAAAAATATTGCACCGGATTGCAGGAAAAAAACTGATGAAAACTTTCGGAGGTGAATTGCGCTTTTTCGGAGTCGGAGGGGCCAAACTGAACAAAACGGTGGAACAGTTCCTGCTCGACAGCCATTTCCCCTATGCCGTGGGATACGGACTGACCGAATGTGCCCCGTTGCTGGCCGGATTCAACCCCCAAACCCCGGTATTGCAATCGACCGGGCCCGCCTGCAAAGGTGTTCAGTTGAAGATCATGAACCGCAATCCTGAAACCGGACTGGGAGAGATCTGGGCAAAGGGCGACAACATCATGAAGGGGTATTACAAAGAACCCGCCCTGACCGCCGAAATCATGACCCCCGACGGGTGGCTGAAAACCGGCGACCTCGGTTCGTTTGATGACCAGGGAAACCTCTCCATCAAGGGCAGGGTCAAGAGCATGATCGTGCGCTCCAATGGCGAAAACGTCTATCCCGAAGACATAGAATCAGTGATCAACAACTTCCGGCATGTGGTGGAATCACTTGTGGTAGAGCAAAAAGGAAAACTGATCGCGCTGGTCCATTTCAACCAGGAAGAGATCGAACAACGCTACCTGCATCTCCGCGAAGAGGTCTCCTCCCATGTTGAACAACGGATCGAAGAGTTGAAAGAGGAACTGCGCCAGTACGTCAATGCCAGGGTCAACAAGTTTTCCCAGTTGCAACTGGTGGTTTACCAGCCCAACCCCTTTGATAAGACCGCTACCCAGAAAATCAAAAGATTCCTCTATACATGACACTGGATGAGCAACTCCTTGAAAGGTTATTCAAAAGCCATTTCAGGGAACTCAGTCACTTTGCCTTTGGTTATGTAAAAGACTCCGAAGTTGCACGGGAGATCGTACAGGATTCGTTCGTCAGCCTTTGGCTGAAAAGAGATTCCATCGATCCCGAACGGGAAGTGAAATCCTACCTGAGCACCACCGTTCGCAACAAATGCCTGAACCATCTGCGCGATAACCGCAAATTCAGCAAGGAACTGATCGACCTTGAACAGGTTGCCGGTTCCATCCCTTTTACCCAACCCGATAACCTTGACCATAAAGATCTTCAGGATCAAATTGATAACGCCATTGCCGAACTGCCGGAAAAATGCCGGGAAGTATTCCTTCTCAGCCGGTACGAAAACCTTCGCTACCAGGAGATCGCCACCCAACTCAACATCTCTGTAAAAACCGTCGAAACACAGATCACCAAAGCCCTGCGCCATCTGCGGGCCCGTCTCGCACCCTATATCTCCCTGCTGTTTTTATCGATTCTCTGTTCCGCTGTCAGGGTAATCCTCCATTTTCGTGTATAATGAACATCATTAAAAAATGAACGATATAGCATCATATTATACCGAACTGATCATCAAGTATTTATCAGGAGAAGCCACACCGGAAGAGATTGGCCGTCTAAAGGAATGGATAGAGGAGAAACCCGCCAACAGGGAAGAGTTCATCGCCCTCAAAAAAACTGAAATGCTGCTGAAAAAGGCACGCCTGGAGCGGTCCGCAGATCCGGAACAGGAGTGGCGCCTGCTGAAAGAGAAAATTCGTCCGGCCGTTTCGGTCAAAAATACCCGGACGGCCTTCCTGTCCCCCTGGCTCTTCCGCGCCGCCGCCGCCCTGATAGTGCTGGCCATTCCTCTTTTTCTGCTGCTCCGATACGCCAATCGCCCTGAGATGATATCGGTGACTGCATCGGGTCAAACGACTGAAATCAAACTCCCCGATGGCAGTTCAGTTGCTTTGAAAAGAGGAGCCCGGCTTGACTATCCTGAGAAATTCACCGGTAAAATTCGTCAGGTGACCCTTCAGGGCGAAGCGTGGTTCGAGGTGGTCCGGGATGAAAAAAGACCCTTCACCGTGGAATCCGGGAAAACTTTGGTGGAAGTCCTGGGGACTACCTTTTCGTTAGACTCCGGATCGCCGGAAGAAGAGACCGAGGTGATCCTCATTTCCGGCAAGGTGAAGGTGGCCCTTGCCGGCAATGCGGGCCCTCCCGTGATCCTCTCTCCGGGGGAGATGGCCTCAGTGAACGAACAAAGCGCAGTAATCACCCATGTACATCAGACCAACCCCAATCTCCTCGCCTGGAAAACAGGACATATCGTATTGGATAACACCCCGCTGAGCGACGCCCTCCGTCTTCTTTCGGAAGTTTATGGTGTCTCCTTTTTTATTCAGGACCCGGCTTTGGAAGCCTGCAGGATAACTGCTACCTTTGACCGTCAAACGCTTCAGGCCGTTCTGAATGTTATCAAAGTCACCCTTGGGTTGGAAATCGTACAACAGGGAGAGGTTTACCGCATCTCCGGGAATGGATGCTGAAACCTGCAGAATTACCCGGCTTTTGTGCAGAGCCAGGCAACGGGTCTTGCCCTGGCTGCTTATTTTTTTTCCGCTTGCCCTCTTTTCCCAGGATCTGACCAGGCCTGTAACCTTTCAGTTAAAAAATGTACCGGTTTCGGTGGTGCTGGATACCCTGTCTACCCTGGCAGACCTTCGGTTTTCCTATAATCCCGTTTCTGTTCCGGTCGGAAAGAAAGTGACCGTAAACGCTGTCAACCAACCGGTATCAGCGGTACTGGAAAGTATGTTCCACCATTCAGGTATCGACTACCGTGTGGTGGAGGGACAGATCGTGTTGCTGCGGCGGGAAGGCAAAGGAGCGCCATCTGCCGGAAAAACTTTATTGCACAGCGAAAGACGAACCCTCAGCGGCTATGTTTTCGATCAATCCAGCCGGGAAACCCTGATCGGGGCCAATATCGTGATCGAGGGTACCAGCCTCGGGGTAATCACCAACGGCTATGGATACTACTCACTGACCCTTCCCCCGGGCGATTACATTCTTCTGTTTTCCTATCTGGGATACCGTTCCGAACGCGTGCCCGTCCATCTCACAGAACACCGGGAACTGAACATGGAATTGCAGGAAACACCAGTTGATATCAAAGAGGTAGAGGTACTGGCCCACGATGCGGAAGAGGGCTCTTCCTCCGGAAAAGCCAGTGAATTGTCCTTTCCCCGCCGGGCCCTGGCCGGCATGCCGGGCTTCGGGGGAGATCTCGACATCATCCGGGCACTGCAGGCAGTACCAGGCATACAAACCTTCGGCGACGGATCATCGCTTTACTTCGTCAGGGGCGGAAACAGCGACCAGAACCTGTTGATGATCGATGAGGTGCCCGTGTTCAACCCATCCCATCTGTTTGGTTTTTTCAGCGCTTTTTCACCCGATGCCATCAACCATGTGCAGGTGTTCCGCGGCGACTTCCCGGCACGTTACGGCGGCCGACTCTCCTCGGTGATCGACATAAAAGCCCGCGAAGGGAACAGCCGGAATTTTGAAGCGGGAGGCAACATCGGCCCCTATGCCTCTAACCTGACCGTTCAGGGTCCCATCGTCAGGGATCGAAGTTCTTTCCTGGTTTCAGGAAGGATCTCCACCCTGGGATGGCTCAAAAACCTTGACCATTTCAATAACCGTTTCGGATTTCAATTCTTCGATATAAACGCCAAAGTGAACTTCAGCCCCAATGCCAGGAACCGGTTCTTTCTCACCTTTTTCTATGGAAAGGATGATTTCAGCCGGTATAATGCCGTGGAGATCAATTCCTACGGCATCGGATGGAACAACCTGGCCCTGGCCGGGCGATGGAACCATCTCTTCAGCCGGCGGCTCTTTTCCAATACAACCCTCAGTTACAGCCGTTATCACTATTTGCTCAACCTGCCTGTGGAAACCAACGGCTACTGGGGATCTTCCGTCTCTTCCCTGACCCTGAAAAATGACATTTCATGGTATCTTCGCCCGGGGATCACCCTGCGCGGCGGCCTGCAGGCATCCCTGTATGGTTCCGATCCCGGAAACCTCTCACTGGATGAAGATGCCTCTTCAACTGCAGTTCCCGAAGTGTCGGAATACCATTCGGCGGAATATGTGGCTTATTTGTACAATGACCATCGGATCGGAAACAAATGGTCACTGAAATACGGCATCCGGCTTCCGGTATGGCAGGATTACGGACCGGCGGACGTTCCCTATTTCAACGCCTACCACCAGGTCATCGACACCGTCCGTTTTGGCAACGGAGTAGCCTATTCCACCGCCTTCAGCCCTGAGCCGCGGGTGATGGTGGAATTCCGTCCCGGTACAACCACTACCCTGAAAGCGAACTACAGCCGAAATACCCAGTTTATTCAACTGTTGTCCAACTCCACCAGCCCCTTCCACAGCCTGGAGGTGTGGGTACCCTGCGGCCCCAATATCTTCCCTCAAACCGCCGACCAGGTTTCTCTTGGTGCCTTTCGCGAACTATCCGGAAGAACGTTCCTCCTCTCCGCCGAAGGGTATGCCAAATGGTACCGCCATCGCCCCGATTACAAAGATCATCCCAACCTGCTGTTCAACCCCCTTATCGAAGGAGAACTCCGTTTTGGCGATGGATTTTCATACGGCGTTGAACTGATGGCCCGGAAAAAGAGAGGAAAACTGACCGGATGGGTGGGCTATACCTGGTCGCGGGCCCTCATCCGCACCGAAGGGATCCGTGACGGCGATTACTATCCCGCACCTTACGACCGGCCCCATAACCTCTGCATCCACCTTGCCTATGATGACGAGAAGCGCTGGCAATGCGCACTGAACTGGATCTACCTTACCGGCGGCGCTGTTTCGATGCCGGCAGGTTTCTTCGAGCTGAACGGATATACGGTGCCGCTTTACGGCGAACGCAACAGCCACCGCCTGCCCGACTACCACCGGCTCGACCTGATGGTAAACTATCGGTTCAACAAACCCGGAAGCCGTTACCAGCACAGTGCCTCGATAACCATATACAATGTGTACGGACGATACAATCCGTTTTCACTCAGCTTTAACAAAACGATCAACGACAAAGGGGATTTCGTGGTACCGTCCGATCTTTCATCGCCGGCCAGCCTGGTACCGGCCTGGTTTTCGGTAGCCGGGATCATTCCTTCCGTCAATTATAAATTTTCCTTCCGGTGAGATATTTAAGATACATAGCCTGGATGATGATCCTCCTCACGGGATGTGTCAAGGAGGCCGGCTGGTCGCCGGATGGAGCGCTTCCCGATGTGATCGTGGTCGATGCGATCCTCACGGATGAGGTAAAAAGCCATGCCGTTTATCTACGCTACCCTTCACGGGAACTGAATACTGCACCGGAACCGGTGACCGGGGCCGCCGTGGTGATCAGCAACGAGGATTCGGTCTGGCAACTCACCGAAAGCCCGGCAGGATCTGGACATTACCTCACCCCGTCCTGGTTTTCGGCGAAACTTCAGAAAAGTTATACCCTGATCATTTACAGGAACGACCGGGTTTATACTGCCACCGCGTCGATGGTACCTGCCCTTGCTTTCCGGGAGCTCAGTTATCTGAAAGATGAGGCATCGGGGCTTTACTACATCGATTGGGTGGCCAACGCGTTCGATGTGGCCGATGCCTCGATGTGGGAGGTGTTGGCCGACTGGTCGCACCTGCCGGGATATGAAGAGGCAGATTCCGCGAAGACCCATGCCAGGCTGCTTTTTTACACCCTTCCCACGCTGGATGTCAGTGAGATTTTCGCTCCGCAGATGGAGAAGTCGCTCTTTCCGGCGGGAACGATCATCACCGAGCGACGTTATGCCCTGCATGAAAAGCATGCGGCCTTTGTGAGAGAGCTTCTCCTGGAGACCAACTGGACCGGGGGCTTGTTCGGTGTCATGCCGGCCAATGCCGGTACCAACCTCAGCAGCGGGGCTATCGGCTATTTTGCCGTGTGCGGTGTCTATGAACTCTCCCTGATCGTAGCGCCATGACCAGGAGGCCTGCCTCCTTTTTGACTATCTTTGCGGGCAGAAATCACGGCATCTCCACCCTGTGGCAGGCCTTCCAATCTCAATGACCATGCTGACAAAACGTATCGCATCCCTTCTCCTTTTGACGATCCTGGTTTCCGGGATCTATGCCCAGAAATCAAACTCATTGCCCGAACCCCGGAACATCATCATCATGATTGGCGACGGTATGGGCTATAATCACATCAAGGCATTGAATTATTTTGAAGGAAAGGCGGAGCAGGTCTACGAAGGATTTCCCGTGCGCCTTGCCCAGGCCCACTATCCCGCCCTGGCGGGGGAGTATGAAGAGAACAAACCCGGCTCCAACTTCATTGCCGCAGGATACGACCCGTCGCAAGCCTGGAAGAGCCACAAATACCTGAAGCGCAATTTTACCGAATCGGCCGCTTCGGGAACAGCCCTGGCCACGGGGGTAAAGACCTACAACAACGCCATCGGCATGTCGGTGAAAGGCGACACCGCAAGCAATGCCGTGGAGTGGGCCAAGGCCACCGGCCGGTCGGCGGGCGTAGTGAGTTCTGTCCCATTCAACCATGCCACACCGGCTGCCTTTACCACCCACAACAAGACACGGAAAGACCTGGGGGGAATTGCCCTTGGGATGCTTTTCGGCAGCCGTTGCGATGTGATCATGGGGTGCGGGGATCCAGGATTTAATGATAACGGCAAAGCGCTGACATCATGGAAAGGGGGAAAGAAAGTTGGCGACAGCCTCCTGTGGAGCGACCTGATGGCAGGCTCGGGACACCGTACCGCCT
>CAYLVY010000032.1:11204-31685 GCA_964387205.1 uncultured Draconibacterium sp. | reverse complement strand
TATCGCCGATCTCATCCAGAAAAAGGGTACCGCCGCTGGCCTTTTCAAAATCACCCTTATGTTGTTTCAGGGCTGAGGTAAAAGATCCCTTTTCATGCCCGAACAACTGACTCTCTATTAATTCCGCAGGTATCGCTGCACAGTTCACCTCGATAAATGGTGCAGCGGAACGGGGACTGAGGGAATGTATCTGCCTGGCCACCAATTCCTTTCCTGTACCGCTTTCGCCGGTGACCAATACTCTTGCTTGGGTCGGAGCGACCCGCTGAATCAATCTTTTCATCTCCATCACTGGCTCCGACATGCCTACAATCTCATAAACCACATCTACCTTCCGCCGTAGGATCCTGGTCTCTTCAATTAAACCGGACCGCTCCAATGCATTCCGCAATGTGACCAATAACCGATTCAGGTCCAATGGCTTGGCAATATAGTCAAAGGCCCCTTTCTTGATAGCTTCCACAGCAGTCTGGATCGTTCCATGACCTGAGATCATCACCACCGGAGCATCGGTCAACTCCTGGAGCGCCTGCAGCACTTCTAGTCCATCCATTCCCGGCATCCGGATATCGCATAAAATCACCTCAAATTTCCGTTCCCTGACCAATGCAAGGGCAGCCATCCCGTCACCAGCCTCTTCCACTTCATACTTTTCATACTCCAGTATCTCCCTCAGGGCATCCCGGATGGCACGTTCATCGTCAATGATTAAAACCGAAGACATCTGCTGATTAATTAATTATAAGTATGAACGGACTTCCTAGTTCCCGCCAAAAATAGCCATTCTTTCAATACCTTTGTACAACGATGTCGAACCTTTTCCGTAACCTCCTTTTACTCTCGCTTTTCCTGCTTCCGGAAATCACTCCGGCCCAGAAGGTAACCTCCGGCGGCACAAAACTGAAATGGCCCTGGACAGGGGGCATGAATGCATGCCAGTTTTGCGAAATCGACCTGAATATGGACAGTAAAAGAGACCTGCTGGTTTTTGACCGGCATGGGAACCGGTTGCTTCCCATGCTCCGCACCCACAACGGAACAGCCGACGAATTCAGTTACCGGCCTGAATTCGCCCGCCTGTTCCCTGAAATGCAGGAGTGGGTAATGACAGCCGATTACAACCTGGATGGAAAGATGGACCTGTTTACATACCGCAACGGAGGCATTATGGTGTACCGCAACCAATCGGATTCTCTGCTCAGTTTTGATCTGGTCACCAACATGCTCAACTCCTTTTATTATACCGGTAAGGTGGGAATCCTGGTCACCAGTGTTGATTATCCGGCCATTACCGACCTGGATGGAGACGGAGACCTCGATATCCTTACTTTTTTTGGCCTGGGGTCATTCGTCGAATTTCATAAAAATCTCTCCATGGAATGGTATGGCTATGCGGACAGTCTCGAGTTCAGGCTCGAGGACCGCTGCTGGGGAAAATTCAGTGAAAGCGAAACCGGCAACAGGATCACCCTGAATGCGGTCTGCCCGCTGGATGGCTTTGCAGACCAGCCGCACAAAGAGCGACATACAGGCTCAACCATGCTTGTAACCGACCTAAACCACGACCAGTTACCCGATCTCATCCTTGGGGATTATGACTATCCCTCTGTCACTGTCCTTTTCAACGGCGGGACACCATCAGGGGCGCTGATGGTGGCAATCGACACGCTTTTCCCGGCATCAGAGCCCATCCAGGTTTTCTCTTTTCCATCCATTGTGTTGACAGACATCAATGGTGACGGAAAGAAAGACCTGTTGGCCGCTCCATTCGACCCTTCCACCGAAACCAGCGAAAATGACCATTGCGCCTGGTATTATGAAAACACGGGCTCCGATGAATGGCCGGTTTTTCAATTAAAAACCAGATCATTTCTGAGAGAGGAGATGCTGGATTTCGGATCTGGCTCTGCTCCCCTGCTTGCTGATCTTGATCAGGATGGCCTGACCGATCTTCTGGTTGGCAACGAAGGTTACTACGACTCCTCATGGTATGAATACGGATACCTGAAATCCTCTTTTATTTCGAAAATCGCATATTACCGAAATACCGGTTCTGCGGAAAAACCACATTTCACATTTGTTACTGATGATCTGGCCGGTGCCTCTGTCCTGAAGACCCGCGGCTTATTTCCTGCAGTATCCGATCTCGATCTCGATGGCATCCCCGACCTGATAGCGGGCTGTCAGGATGGCACCCTCCTGTTTTTCAAGGGAATAAATCCCTCCGGCGCCATACCGGCATTTGCGCCGCCTGTAAAAAACTGGCAACAGATCGATGTAGGCCACTACAGTTCCCCCTGCTTGTTTGACCTCGATCTTGATCAGTTGCCCGATCTGATCATCGGGGAGAGAAACGGGAACCTGAACTACTACCGGAATACCGGTTCTGCCGGTAATCCCTCCTTTACGCTGGTCACCGACAGCCTAGGAAAGGTCAATGTCACCAATCCCAACCTCTCCTGGTACGGGTACAGTACTCCCTGCCTGTTCACCGGACAGGATATGGCCATTAACCTGCTGACCGGAAGTGATGACGGAGCCATTCACCTTTACCCGGATATTGGGAACAACCTCCCGGGCACCTTTCAACGGGCCGATACATTGTGGCGATGGATCCAGCCAAGTGAGTCCGATTCCCTTTCTGGCCGCCGATCGTCACCTGCCGTCGCCCATCTTTCCTCTTCCGGACGGTTCGATCTGATCGCGGGCAATTTTTCCGGCGGCCTGAATTTTTTTTCCCTCCATGATGCACCAGCGGTCACTCCCGGAATAACACCCTTTTCAACCCTATCCCATCCCACTTTCTCCTTCGGCCCTAATCCTGCAAACGACCGGATCACCATTCGTTTGCCGTCAGATAATAATAATAATGTTACCAGAATGAATATCAGGGATCTATACGGTCGCCTGATGATGACCTCCATGATCCGGGGCCAATCCATTGTGAGTATTTCTCATCTCCCGGCCGGGTTCTATCTGCTGGAAGCAGGCAGCACGGCAAAAAAATTGATCATTCAACGGCCGGATTAATCAACTAACTGATATTTAATTTTTTATAAAATTTCCGTTTCAATCAGATCCCTCTGAATAGCCGAATTTTTATCAAAAATGATTTTTTTTGAAAAAATTTGGAGACCGATGGAGGAGAGTGGGGATTTTTGTATATCTTTACGATCTGAATTTTGAGCCGTGCCGAAAAGCAGTCTTTTAGGAGAATTTGAATGTAAGATGGATGATAAATGCAGGATCATCCTACCCAACGCCCTGAAAAAGCAGATAAGTTCTGAGGCGCAGGACCGTTTTGCCATTTTGCGTGGCCTGGACGGCTGCCTTCTGATGTTTCCGTTTGACTGCTGGCTGGAGTTCAAAATGAGATTTGAAGGACTGGAATACCTTAGCGGTACAGACCGCAACCTGCTGAGGGCCTTACGTTCGGGCGGGGCCGATGTCCAGCTGGACAGCCAAAACCGGCTCCTTTTACCCAAAAGGCTCCTTGATGAAATCAATATCCACCGTGATGTGATCCTGCTCGCTCTGGATGACCGGATCGAAATCTGGGACAAGGATACCTACATGAATAAAATTTCGGTCCGTCCTCCCAACCTGGAGCAACTTGCTGAAGATTATCTTGCCAAGAAGAACAGGAAGGAGGGCGGTCATGGGGTATCATAAAAGTGTACTGCTCCGGGAAAGTGTGGAAGCGCTGAATATCCGTCCCGAAGGCATTTATGTCGATGCAACGTTCGGGGGAGGGGGCCATAGCATTGCTATCCTGAGCCATCTTACCAACGGACGGTTGCTGGCTTTCGACCAGGATGAAGATGCAGTGGCCAACCGCATTGCCGATCCCCGTTTCACCCTGATAAACAACAATTTCAAATACCTGAAAAACTTCCTGCGCCTTCATGAGGCCATTCCGGTTGACGGGATCCTGGCCGATCTGGGCGTTTCAGGCCATCAGATCGACCAACCCGGCCGGGGCTTTTCCACCCGGTTCGACGGTGTGCTCGACATGCGCATGGACAGAAGAAAGGAGATGACGGCCGGTGAGGTCATCAACCATTACACGGAGGAAAAGTTGCAGGAACTCTTTACAGTTTACGGGGAAATCGCCAATGCCAGACGGCTTGCATCCCTGATCATCCGCGAACGCGCCAAAGCTCCGGTCAACACAACCGCCCGGCTGCGTGAACTGGCCGATTCCTGTGCCCCGAAAGGGAAAGAATTTAAATACGAAGCGCAGGTCTTTCAAGCCATCCGTATGGAGGTCAACAGAGAACCGGAAGCACTTGCCCTGTTCCTGAAGCAGGCGACAGAAGTGCTCAAACCCGGAGGCAGACTGGTGATTATCTCATACCACTCACTCGAAGACAAACTGGTGAAAAATTGGCTGAAAAGCGGCAATGAAGAGGGAACGGTGACCAAGGATTTTTATGGGAACCCGATGGTACCGTTCACCCTGATCAACAGTAAGGCAATCCTTCCTTCGGAAGAGGAAACCGCCGGAAATAACCGTGCCCGTAGTGCAAAAATGCGGGTAGCCCAAAAACGAGGATCATGAATCAGCCCTCCCCTGCCGAGCCCTCTGCTGTTAAGGATGGCAAAACATCCGGTTTCAGCAAATCAATGAGGAAAGGACGAAAAGCCGTCAAGGAGTTCCTGAGAGGTGAGTACCTCAACAGAAATACCGTGACCCACAACATCGGATTCATCCTCTACCTGGGGGTACTGGCCATGATCTATATCAGCAATACCTATTATACTGAAAAGTTATACAAAACCATCGACCGTGCCCACCGGGAGTTAAAGGAACTCAGGTACCAGTATGTCACCACTAAAGCCGATCTCATGTTCCAGGGAAGACAATCGGAGATCTCCAAAAAAGCCTTTGATCACGGCCTGAAAGAGTCACGGATCCCGCCATTCAAAATCCAGTATTCCGGGGATAATCTCCAAAAAAAGCCCTGACATCCATGAAAGAAATTAAAAAAGACATACTGGTCCGCGTGTACCTTGTTTACCTGACAGTGCTGCTCTTTGGCCTTTTTATCATCGGACGGGTGATCATGGTGCAGCAAGTCGAAAAAGATTACTACATGGAGATGAGTCATAAACAGGAGATCCATGTCGAGGACCTGGAAGCAGTCAGAGGAAATATTCTGGCTGATGACGGCAGTTTTCTGGCAATATCAGTGCCCTCTTTTGAGATCAGGATGGACATGATGACAGACTCCCTGACCGACAAGGTGTTCCGGGCCAATGTCGATTCACTGGCGCTGTGCCTTCATGGTTTGTTCAGGGACCGTCCAGCATCAGACTTTCTGGACATGCTCTGGGAAGGCAAAAGAAATAAAAGCCGCTATCATCTGATCCGGCGGGATGTGACCTACCCGGAACTGAATGAAATGAGAACCTTTCCCATCTTCAGGAAAGGCCGCTTTAGAGGGGGATTGATCGTGATACCAAAATATGAGCGCGAACTCCCTTACAAATCATTGGCCCGAAGGATCATCGGCTATGAAAAAGGCGATGGTGACAGTGTGGTATATGTGGGGCTGGAGGGAGAATTCAAAGACAACCTTGCGGGCAAGAAAGGGCAAAGACTCGTACGGCGCATTGCAGGAAGGACCACCATTCCTTTGGAAGCAGAAAACCAGGTAGAACCGCAGAATGGTGATGATGTGGTGACGACCCTGGATGTCAATCTGCAGGACCTGGCGGAAAGCGCCCTCAGGAAAGAACTGATCGCCGACAGCGCCGATCACGGTTGCGTGGTGCTGATGGAGGTAAAAACCGGCTATATAAGGGCCATTGCCAACCTCGGCAGAACCAGGAAGGGGACTTACGAGGAAATTTTCAACTATGCAGTCGGAGAAAGCCAGGAAACAGGTTCTACATTCAAACTGGCCTCCTTCCTGGTGGCTCTTCACGACGGGAAGATTGACCTGGAAACTCCCATCAACTGCACCGGGGGCATTACCTTCTACTCCGGCCGGAAAATGGAGGATTCTCACCACGGGCTGGGGGTGATCACGGCCCGGCAGGTTTTTGAAAAATCATCCAACGTGGGAACATCGCGGATGGTGTATACAGCGTATGCCGATAATCCTCAGGCATTTATCGACGGATTATACCGGATTGGCATCAACCGTCCACTCAATCTGCAAATCCCCGGCGAGGGAAGGCCATATATTAAAACCACCAGGAGCAAATACTGGTCGGCCCTGTCATTGCCATGGATGTCGATTGGTTATGAAATATCACTGGCCCCGATTCACCTTCTTACCTTATATAATGCCGTGGCCAACAACGGGACCATGGTAAAACCGCTCTTTGTCAGGGAGATACGCCGTAACGGCAAGGCAATCCAGGAATTCAAACCGGTGGTTATAAATCCACAGATTGTCAGTCCTGAAGCCATTGCTAAAGCCCGGGAGATGCTGGAAGGCGTTGTTGATCACGGAACAGGACACAGTATTAAATCCCCACATTACAAGATTGCAGGAAAAACCGGCACAGCGCAGATTGCAGCCGGCAATAAAGGGTATCGCCAGGGGACGAACCAGGTTCAGTATAAAGGAACATTTGTAGGGTATTTTCCGGCCGATAATCCAAAATATTCGTGCATCGTCATGATTGTCAATCCCAAAAAGGGAAGATATTACGGAGGGGCCGTTGCCGCGCCGGTTTTCCGGGAACTGTCGGATAAACTGTATGCCATTCGTCCCGATATTATGATCCCACTGCCGATAGATACCATCTCCAGCCCAATCCCCTTTATGCAGTCAGGACAGACCAAAGACATTGTCGAATCAACCAGAATACTGGGTATTTCTGCCTGGCTGCCCAAAACGAACGCTGAATATGTCAGGCCGGCTCATGACAGTGTAAAAATTATCCTGGAACCGGAAAAGATCACCAAAGGGGTCATGCCGGACGTATGCGGGATGGGGCTCAAGGATGCAATTTACATCCTGGAATCGCAGGGAATGAATGTCCTTGTCAAAGGAAAAGGGACCGTGACCAGGCAATCGGTACCTGCCGGTACCGCCATCCGCCACCGGATGCCCGTTGTGATCGAACTAGAACTCCAAAGCCGGAGAAAAACGTCGGAGGGATGAAAACACTGAATGAACTGATAGGGAACCTGTCCCTGAAAAGCATTCACGGGAATCCCGGACGGGAGATCCGGTACATCTGCTTCGATTCGAGGGCAGCCGGCCCCGGTGATCTTTTCGTTGCGCTCCGGGGCACCAATGCAGACGGCCACAGGTTCATCGACAAGGCCGTCCTGCAGGGCGCAGTGGCCGTGGTATGCGAATCCCTTCCGGCATCATTGGATGAGGATTGTTGCTACCTGGAATGTGAGAACAGCCATGAAGCCCTTGGCTTTCTGGCCTCAGCCTTTTATGACCATCCATCCGGGCAACTCAAACTCACCGGTGTCACGGGCACCAACGGCAAGACGTCGGTGGCAACGCTATTGCATGAACTTTTCCTCGGATTGGGATTCGGCGCAGGCCTGATCTCCACTATCGTCAACAAAGTAAACCAACGCCAGGTCGCGGCCACCCACACCACCCCCGATCCGGTTCAGCTTAACAGTTTGCTCGCCGGGATGGTAAACGAAGGATGCAATTACTGCTTCATGGAGGTGTCGTCGCATGCGATTGACCAGAAAAGGATAGCTGGTCTTCATTTCGCGGGAGGGATATTTACCAACCTCACCCACGATCATCTGGATTATCACAAGACATTCCGTGCCTATCTCAAGGCGAAAAAAGCGTTTTTCGATCAACTGCCCCAAGATTCATTTGCACTGGTGAATGTAGATGACCGGAACGGGAAGGTAATGGTACAGAACTGTGAAGCCAGGATAAGCAGTTACAGCATCCGAACGATGGCGGATTTCCGCTGCCGGGTCATGGAAAGCGGATTTCATGGCCTTCAGCTTCAACTGGACGGCGAAGAGCTTTGGGTGAATTTGATCGGCCGGTTCAATGCCAGCAACCTTGCCGCCGTGTATGGTACAGCCAGGTTGCTCGGACAGGAAAAAATGCAGGTTTTAAGTCTGCTGAGCAGCATGAAACCGGTAAACGGGCGGTTTAACTTTATCCGGAGCGTCAATGGGATCACCGGCATTGTAGACTATGCGCATACACCTGATGCACTGAAAAACGTACTGGAAACCATCAATGAAATAAGGGGAAACCAGGGAGATCTCATCACCGTGGTGGGTGCCGGAGGAAACCGTGATGCAGCCAAAAGGCCGGTTATGGCAGGAATTGCCTCCAGCTTCAGCAACCGGGTCATCCTGACATCCGACAACCCCCGGAACGAAGAGCCCGGGGATATTCTGCGACAGATGGAGTCCGGAATCAACGAAGACCAGGCCAGCCGCACGCTCATAATCGAAAACAGAAAAGAGGCGATCAAAACCGCCTGCGCCCTTTCGAAACCCGGCGACATCGTGTTGATTGCCGGGAAAGGGCATGAGACCTATCAGGAAATCAAAGGGGTGCGCTACCCTTTTGACGACATGGAGATACTAAGGGAAGCGCTCAACGCCAATCAATAATAAAAGGGAGGAAAGATGCTATATTATCTGTTCACCTGGCTCGATAAAGCTTTTGATTTCCCCGGTGCGGGCATGTTCAACTATATCTCCTTCCGGGCCGCTTTTGCCCTGATCACCTCACTCTTCATCTCCCTTATCATCGGTAAAAGGCTGATCGGATTCCTGAAACGCAAACAGGTGGGTGAAACTATACGCGACCTTGGGCTGGAAGGTCAGAACATCAAACAGGGAACACCCACCATGGGCGGACTGATCATCCTGGCCGCCATCCTGGTACCCTCCCTCCTCTTCGCCAAACTCAACAATATCTATGTCATCCTCGCCCTCATCGCCACGGTTTGGCTTGGTATCATCGGTTTCACTGATGATTATATCAAAGTCTTCCGAAAAGATAAAAAAGGGCTGCCCGGACGGTTAAAAGTACTGGGACAAATCGGACTGGGACTGATTGTCGGCCTGACCATGTATTTCCATGAAGACATTGTCATCAGGGAAAGGGTCCGCACCACTGGCATGGTACCTGCCAGCGAGGTATTTTCCGTTGAGAGCCAGAACGAAAAAACAACCCCTATATTTAATAAAAAAGCTGTCCACTCTACCAAAACAACCATTCCGTTTATCAAGAACAATGAATTCGACTATAACTCATTGGTTTCGTGGGCAGGAGAAGGTGCCAAAAAATGGACCTGGTTAGTCTTCATTCCTGTTATCATCCTCATTATCATCTCGGTTTCCAATGGCGCCAACCTCACCGACGGGCTGGACGGACTGGCCACAGGCTCCTCAGCCATCATCGGTCTCACCCTGGGTGTACTGGCTTATGTTTCGGGCAACATTGTCTTCGCCAATTATCTGAATATCATGTACATTCCAAACTCAGGGGAATTGGCCATCTATATTTCTGCCTTTGTTGGTGCCTGTATTGGTTTTCTCTGGTACAACTCATACCCGGCCCAGATCTTCATGGGAGATACCGGAAGCCTGGCACTGGGCGGCATCATCGCGGTATTTGCCATCATGATAAGGAAAGAGATCATGATACCGATCTTTTGCGGGATCTTCCTGGTCGAAAACCTGTCGGTAGTGATGCAGGTCTCGTGGTTCAAATATACAAAACGAAAATTTGGGGAGGGGCGCCGGATATTTAAAATGTCGCCGTTGCATCACCACTATCAGAAATCGGGCTATCACGAAGCCAAGATCGTCATGCGGTTTATGATCGTCGGGATCATGCTGGCCGTACTCAGTATTGTCACACTCAAGATAAGATAACAACACCTATGACATTTGAAGCGCTTGCTGCACAAGAGAACAATACCAGGTACCGTTCCCTGGCGTCGACGATCCTGCCGCGACTGACCGATATACGTAAAGCATCAGTCAAGGAGAGCCTTTCGGGGATGACCCGGATCGATCATCGCCTGGAATATGTGGCTACCATTCAGGGCATAGAGTTTATCAACGATTCCCGTTCGACTACGATCAACTCCACCTGGTTTGCACTGAGCAGTTATCACAAACCCATCATCTGGATCACCGGCGGAGTGGAAAACGGCAACAAATTCATTGAACTGATGCCGGTGGTGCGTGAAAACGTGAAAGCGATCGTATGCCTGGGAAAGGACAACAAGAAGATATTTAAAACTTTCGGACGCCTGGGCCTTCCCATTGCCGAAACTACCTCTATGGAAGAGGCGGTATGGCATTCCTACCAACTGGCCAATCCAGGGGATCTTGTTTTGCTCTCACCGGCGTGTGCCTCCTTCGACTTGTTTGAAAACCTGGAAGAACGGGGAAAAGCGTTCCGTTCAGCCGTAAAATATCTGTAGCCATGCAACAAACAGTTTTTCCGAAAAATGTCAAGGGCGACAGGGTGATCTGGATCGTGGTCATATTTCTTTCCATTTTTTCGCTGCTGGCCGTTTACAGCGCTACAGGAACACTGGCTACCAACCGTCATAAAGGCAATACAGAGTATTATCTGTTCAAACATTTTATGATCCTTGTACTTGGATTGGCCATGATGTACGGCACCCACCTGATACGCTACACAAAGTTTTCCTGGATATCACGCATCGGGATGCTGATCACTATCCCATTGCTGATCGTCACACTGTTTTCAGGTACCAGCCTGAATGAGGCCCCGCGCTGGCTGACCCTTCCTTTCCTCAATCTGACCTTCCAAAGTTCCGATGTGGCTAAGTTGTTTCTCATCATGTATCTGGCGCGGGTTTTAAGCAAAAAACAGGATCTTGTCCAGGATTTTAAGAAAGGTTTCATCCCGGTGATCACCCCCGTAATCCTGGTGACCATTCTGATCCTGCCCGCCAATTTCTCCACGGCGGCCATACTTTTCGTCACCAGCCTCGTACTGATGTTCATCGGACGTATCAGCCTGAAATACATGATATCGCTGGTATTTCTGGGATTCATCGGACTGGGGCTGATCTTTCTCCTCGAGATTTCCTTCCCCGGACTATTTCCAAGGGGTGCCACGTGGGTAGCCCGTGTTGAACATTTCATCGACAAAACGGAGGCCGACAGCGACGCCACATATCAGGTCGACCAAGCCAAAATTGCTATTGTGCAGGGTGGCATCCTTGGCAAATCGCCGGGAAAATCCACCCAGCGGAATTTTCTCCCGCATCCCTATTCCGATTTCATTTTCGCCATTATTATTGAAGAGTACGGGCTTGTCGGCGGGTCATTTGTGCTGCTGCTCTACCTCATTTTATTTTACCGGGTGATCAGGATCGCCGGGCGAAGTCAGGGTAATTTCGGGACATTGCTGAGTCTGGGGATCGGTTTCAGCCTGGTTTTCCAGGCCATGATCAACATGGCCGTCGCGGTTAATCTCTTCCCGGTGACAGGGCAAACCCTCCCGCTGATCAGCATGGGTGGTACCTCCATATGGTTTACCTGTATTTCGCTCGGGATTATTCTGAGTGTAAGCCGGATGTCAGAAATCGAAACGGAAGGAGGCACGGAGGTTGAAGTGTTGCAGGAACCCAGGATGATGTCCAATCCTTCAACGGTAGCGGCGGCATGATCAGGATCATTATCAGCGGAGGAGGGACCGGCGGCCATGTATTTCCCGCCATTGCCATTGCCCAGGCTATCTGCCGGCAGGAGCCGGACGCAGATATCCTTTTCGTAGGGGC
This sequence comes from uncultured Draconibacterium sp., assembly GCA_964387205.1. Lineage (GTDB taxonomy): Bacteria > Bacteroidota > Bacteroidia > Bacteroidales > FEN-979 > CAIVAT01. The sequence continues at coordinate 19,946 of CAYLVY010000032.1, read as the reverse complement.
CGAAGGGCGGATGGAGATGGAGAAAGTACCGGCAGCCGGCTTCAGGATCGTAGGTCTTCCGGTAACGGGATTCCAGAGACGGTTCACCCTCAGCAATTTCGCTTTTCCTTTCCGGCTGATGAAAAGTATGATCCGCGCACGGCAGATCGTAAAATCGTTTGGGCCTGACCTGGTGATTGGTGTCGGAGGTTATGCCAGTGGTCCGATCCTGAGGGTAGCGACCGGTATGGGCATTCCGGCCCTGATACAGGAACAGAATTCCTTTCCTGGTGTCACTAACCGGATGTTAGCCAGGGGTGTTTCCCGGATCTGTGTGGCATACGAAGACATGTCGCATTTTTTTCCGGCAGAAAAAATTGTGCTCACCGGCAATCCGGTAAGGAAAGATATCGAATCGGCTGCGGTTGCGCGCAGCGAAGCATATCGCCACTTCGACCTTGATCCGGCCGAAAAGACGGTACTCGTGGTGGGAGGCAGTCTCGGGGCGAGGACCATCAATGAAGCCATCAGCCAATTCATCCTGACAGGAAAATTCAGGGAGAGGAGATGTCAGCTCCTGTGGCAAACCGGAAAATACTATCACGACACCTTTAAAACCCGCCATGATCCCTTACCGGCCGGGGTGACCCTTCTCCCGTTCATTGACCGGATGGATATGGCATATGCCACAGCCGATCTGATCGTTTCCAGGGCCGGGGCAATCGCCATCTCTGAGCTTTGCCTCGTTGGGAAGCCAGTCATCCTTATTCCCTCCCCCAATGTTGCAGAAGACCATCAGACCAAAAATGCACGGGCGCTCGAAAACCGAGGAGCTGCCATACTGATCACCGACAGCGATGCTGTCCCAACCCTTGGTGATACCATCAATTCCACCATGGATAACGAAGTACTTTTAGCCTCCCTTTCAGTTCATATTAAGCAAATGGCCATGCCCGGCGCTGCCGCGAAGATCGCCGGGGAGGCCCTCCGGCTGGCAGGCCCGAGCCACCATCCCGTGTCGAATACGGCACCGCCTTCCACCACCGGGGCAGTCTATTTGCTTGGGATCGGAGGAATCGGCATGAGTGCACTGGCACGATACTTTCATACCAAAGGCCATCCGGTCTCAGGGTATGACCGAACCGCTACAGCCCTTACCAGGGAATTGGAACAAGAGGGTATCAGTGTTCATTATTCAGAAGATATCCGTATGATACCTTCCAATCCTGATCTGGTCATTTATACCCCTGCCATTCCATCCGATCATGCCGAATTGGTTCAGATACGCAAAGACAACCTCACGCTGAAAAAACGTGCGGAAGTGCTTGGAATGATCACCTCCGGGTACAGAACCATCGCGGTAGCCGGAACCCACGGAAAAACCTCCACTTCCTCCATGATCACCCATATGCTGGTAACGGCAAGGATACCCGTACTGGCTTTTCTGGGAGGTATTCCAAAAAATTACCAGACCAATTTCATTCTTGAACATGAAGATCATGGCCCTTCAGAAACCTGGTGTGTGGCTGAAGCTGACGAATATGACCGGTCATTTCTGCATCTGAGTCCGCAAATTGCCATCATCACCTCAACCGATGCCGACCATCTCGATATCTATGGTAAACATGATGAGATGCTGCGCTCATTTGAAGCATTTACTGCCCGTATACAACCGGGAGGTGAACTAATCCTGAAATCGGGTACCGGTATCACCCCCGTCCAAAATAATGTTTATTATGTTTCTGGTTATCAGGTTAAAGGGGAAGCGACCTACTCTGCCATGAATATCCGCATGGCGGAGGGGTTGCTTTATTTTGATTTCCGGCACCCGGGCGGCAGGATCACCGATCTCTCGCTTCAGGTCCCCGGGCTGTTTAACCTGGAAAATGCAGTTGCCGCGCTGGCTGTGGGAATAAGACTTGGGATTGCCCCACAGGACCTGAGGCGGGCTTTCAGTTCTTATCTGGGTGTCCGCAGGCGTTTTGAATTCGTGGTAAAGCTGCCCGACTGTGTATTTATCGATGATTATGCGCACCATCCGGAAGAACTGCGCGCCTGTATCAGCGCCGTACGTGATCTCTACCCCGGCAAAAAGATCACCGGGATTTTTCAGCCCCACCTTTATTCCAGGACCCGTGACCTAGCCGACGGATTTGCAAACAGCCTGTCGATGCTGGACCAGGTATGGCTTCTCGATATATACCCGGCGAGGGAGTTGCCCGTCGAAGGGGTAACTTCACGGATCATCCTTGATAAAATCACACTGAAAGATAAAGCGCTGATTTCATCAAAGCAGTTGCCGGAACTCCTGCAGGAAGGGAAGCCGGAGGTGCTGATCACCATGGGGGCGGGAGATATCGATCGTCTTGTTGAACCAATTGCCCGAATACTGACCCGAAAACATCCATGAAAACATTCCTGAAAATATTGCAGATCGCATTCTGGGTGATAGTCATCGGAGGGGCAGCCACCCTGATGGGATTTGTGGAAGTCACACATTACGGCCGGACATGCCGGGGGATTGATATCCATATCGATTATGGCGCTGCCGACGTGCTGATCACCAGGAAAGATGCAGATTCCATCATTCTTCATACAGCAGGCTGGCTTCGAGGGAAATCGTTGGGACTTATCAATACCGCTGTCATCGAAGAAGCACTGCAAAAGAACCCCTATGTAGCTGAAGTAAAGGTATTTGAGAACAATAAAGGCACATTATTCGTCAAAATCAGACAAAAAGAGCCCATCCTCCGGATAATCAATGACCGTTATGAAAACTTTTACCTCGATGAATCCGGCACCATCCTCCCGATCAATCCCGGCTTCTCAGCCAGGGTGCTGGTGGCAACCGGTCATATCCCTGATTCCTATATTAAAAATCCCGGGTACAAGGTCAATATGCTTGCACTCTCCGACAGTCTTTACTTTGATTCCCTACTGACCAACCTATACAAATTAACCATGTACATTGTCCATGACCCTTTCCTCAAGGCTCATCTGGATCAGATCTATGTGAACGAACTGGGTGAATTTGAGTTGATACCGAGGATAGGGAACCAAATCATCGTTTTCGGGAAAGCCGATGACCTAGAAGCGAAATTCCGGAAGTTGCTTGCTTTTTACAAATATGGCCTCAACAAAGTAGGATGGAATAAATATACACATATCAATATAAAATATAAGAATCAGGTATTATGTTCAAAACGTTAAAGCAATGAAAAACAAAGGGATCGTCGTAGGACTGGATATCGGTACCACTAAAATCGCGGCCATCGTGGGCCGTCGCAATGAATTCGGAAAAATTGAAATCCTGGGTTACGGCACCGTACCCTCCATAGGGGTGATGAGGGGTGTGGTGGCCAATATTGACAACACCGTTCAATCCATCAAAGAGGCAGTGGCACAGGCGGCCGCACAGTCAGGGGTAATAATTGAGTACGTCAATGTGGGCATTGCCGGCCAACATATCAAAAGTACCCAGCAAAGGGGAACCATCATTCGGGACGACAGTGAAAAGGAGATCAGCCAGGAGGACATTGACAAGCTTTGCAACAGCATGTACAATATTTGTACCAGCCCGGGCGAAGAGATCCTGGATGTCATACCACAGGAATTCATTATTGACGGTGAAAACGGGATCCTCTATCCGAAAGGGAGCATCGGCAGCACCCTCGAAGCCAATTTTCACATCATCATCGGACAGACAACGGCAGCGAGAAACATATACCGTTGCGTCCGGAACGCGGGGCTCGAGGTTGTGGAGCTAATCCTGGAGCCCATTGCTTCGGCAGAAGCGGTTCTTTGCGAAGATGAAAAGGAAGCGGGAGTTGCACTGGTCGATGTCGGCGGTGGCACCACCGACATCGCGATCTTTCACGGAGGGATCATCCGGCATACGGCAGTCATTCCTTTGGGTGGGGAGATCATTACCCATGACATCAAAGAAGGGTGTGCCATCATCAAGAAACATGCCGAACAACTGAAACTCAAATTCGGGTCAGCCATGGCCCGCGAAAACCGTGAGGATGAGATCATTGCCATCCCAAGCAACCGCGGCAGGGCTCCCCGTGAAATCAGCATGAAGAACCTGGCAAGCATTATCCAGGCCAGAATGGAAGAGATTATCGAACATATCTATTATGAAATAAAAAATTCAGGATACGAGAAAAAGTTGATTGAGGGAATTGTCCTGACCGGAGGGGGAGCTCAGCTCAAACATATAGCCCAGCTTACGGAATTTATCACGGGCTATGAAACCCGGATCGGCTATCCGAATGAACACCTGGCACCGGAAGTCCCGCCGGAAATGGCGAGCCCAATGTATGCCACGGGAATCGGCCTTGTTATCGAAGGCTTGGAACGGCTGAAAAAAACCCAGATGATCCAGAAGCCGGTTGACCAGGAGAAGGAAGCCGAAGTAGTTCCGGTACCGGACGACCAGCCTCCCATGCCTCCCCGGAAATTTCTGAACAACTTTCTCAGCAAAATCAGGAATATCTTTGAAGAGGACCTGAACTGACCGCTATTAACAATAAATCGTTAATAAATAATCAGAAGACAGAATAAATCACCCTGTAAGAATTGATAATTTTAACCCGCAAAAACCAACCAAAATGTCCGAGTTTCTAAAGTTCGATTTACCAAGGAATCAATCATCGATTATCAAGGTCATCGGAGTGGGAGGTGGCGGCAGCAATGCCGTGAACCACATGTTCAGACAAGGTATTACCGGTGTCGATTTCATCATCAGCAATACCGACGCCCAATCCATGGAATCCAGTCCTGTACCCACCCGGATCCAGCTGGGTGCCACCCTGACCGGTGGTCTGGGGGCCGGAGCCTCTCCCACTGTCGGACGAAATGCAGCCCTTGAAAATGTAGAAGACATCAAGCGTATTCTTGAAAAAGGAACCAAAATGCTCTTCATCACCGCCGGACTGGGTGGCGGGACCGGCACCGGGGCTGCACCGGTCATTGCACAGGTATCCAAAGAATTAGGCATCCTCACGGTCGGAATTGTAACCATTCCTTTCGGTTTTGAAGGAAAAAAACGTAAGAGTTCGGCTGAGGATGGCATCCGACAGCTCAAAGAACACGTGGATGCTCTGCTGATCATCAGCAACGACAAAGTCAGGCAATTACATGGCGACCTTGCCTTGTCAGAAGCATTCAACCGGGCTGACAACATCCTGACAACCGCGGCCAAAGGTATTGCCGAGATTATCACGGTTGCCGGGTATATCAACGTCGATTTCGAAGATGTGAAGACGGTTATGAACAACAGCGGGGTTGCGATCATGGGCAACGGTATCGCCAGTGGTGAAGACAGGGCCAAGACAGCCATCGAACTCGCACTTAATTCTCCATTGCTCGACAACAACGATATCAGCGGCGCCAGGAATATCCTCCTGTATATCACCTCCGGGACCAAGGAGATCACCATGGATGAAGTCTCCGACATCACCGACTATATCCAGGAAAAAACCAAGTCCACCGGAGATATTATCTGGGGCAACGGTTTTGATCCCAATCTCGATGACAAAATCAGCGTGACCCTCATTGCTACAGGGTTTGATGAGGAACACAAGCAAAAAGAACCGGCACCCCCTGTCGACGTTACTGTGATTGACCTTTATGGCGACAAGGAAAAACCCACCTCCGCAAAAAGGCACACTCCACGTGAAACGGAGCCCGTTCCTGTACCACCTTTTACCCCTGCACCGGCGCCGCAGGTTCAGTTTACCGTTCCGGCACCTCCCCTGCCCTCTGAAACAACTGCCATGAATATCCCTTCCGTACCGGAAATCGTAATTCCCGAACCCATCGTCACGGATAACATTCCTTCTGTTACAGAGGAGACCATAACTCCGCCAGCCCCGGTAGTTTATGAAGAATCCGTTTCATCCGACAAACCTGACACGCAGGATGAGACGGATAAGCCCCTGAACGTAATGTTTCAGGAACAGGAACCGCCACGTTTCCAGCTTGAACCTGAAGAGGCTCCGGCTAAAGCGCCCAGGACCTTTGAGTTCATTTTCCATGATCCGCAAATTACCCCACCGAAGGAAAGACAACCAATACCCAACTTTTCGCTAAATCAGGATGATACTGCAGGAAGCATGATGAATAATGAACAGGCAGCCATGCATGTAAAAATCCAACCTCAGCGGGAAGCCGGCCAGGACCCCGGGAGCATTCCGGGTAAAAAAACCGGTGAACGGATCAACAGGCTCAAAGAACTCAGCGAGAAACTGAAAAACCATATTCCCATCGAGCAAAACCTTCCGGAACTCGAGACTATACCTGCTTACCAGCGAAGAAATGTGGAAATCAAAGAGGTTAAGCCCTCTTCCTCCAGCAGTATTGCAAGAATGGACGTATCGCCTGACCCTGAAAAACCGCTGGATAACAAAAACAACAACGCCTTTTTACACCCCTCAGCCGACTAACATGAGCCTGGAATTAAAGATCAATAGCGACATCAAAGCCGCCATGCTCGCCAGGGAGTCGAATAAACTTGAAGCGCTCAGGGCGGTTAAAGCAGCCATTCTCCTGGAAAAAACGAAAGAGGGAGCCCCGGGTGAACTCGACGAGAAAGATGAATTGAAACTTCTCCAGAAACTGGTCAAACAACGACGGGAATCTGCCGGAATTTACGCCGGGGCTAACCGCAAGGATCTCGCCGATAAAGACCTCTTCGAAGCCTCGGTGATTGAAACATACCTGCCGGCACAACTGTCAGAAACCGAAATCACCGGGATCATTCGCAAGATCATTGCCGATACCGGGGCAACTTCGATCAGGGAAATGGGGAAGGTAATGGGGGCGGCAACTGCTGAATTATCCGGCAGAGCGGATAACAAAATGGTTTCTGCTATAATAAAGAACCTCCTTTCCGGAACCTGAATTCCTGCAGACTACTGACCAGACGTGCTCCCTGACAGGCGACACTCCAAAGCGGACTGTACCTGCCAAATCCTTTACAGACATCTGCATAATTCCGTTCACCCCGAAGCACTTTGCAAAACGCACGCCAGGCGCGGTCATTGTCACGGACAAAACGGTGGATTTTCAGCGGGACTGTATTAAACAGGTGCTTGATATTCTGAGCTTCCAGGAGTTCAGGCATCAATTCCGAATTGATCCGCGCAGAATAGCGATCCTGCCGCACATCTCCTCCGAAGGAGGCCATAACCTCTTCTGCGGCAATCCTGCCACTGCGGACTGCATAATAAATTCCCTCCCCTGTCAGGGGATCTGTCAGACCGGCAGCATCTCCGGTGATGAATATATTCCCGGCACGGAACCTGCCGGAACGCACCCTTACCGGAATCGGCCAGGATTTCAGTGAGAGTGTGGTGTTAACCTGAATACCCGTCTCCTTTAAATAATCAAGAAAACGTTGGTAATAGGGCATCATATGCCGGGAAAGGGCTGCAGGGCCACCTACTCCAACAGAGATGTGTGCTGATTTGGGGAACAACCAACCATAACCTCCGGGAAACGAGCCCCAGTCAAGAAAAACCGTTTGCCGGATGCGTTCCAGCGCTCCGGGATCAATTTCAAGTTCCGCTTCCCAGGCCAGTCCCGGTAACATATCCCTCCACAATCCCGCAGAACGGGAGACCTTGCCGGTTGCCCCCTCCGCGCCTATCAACTTTCGGCAGAGATATTCCCCCGTCCTTGTCACTACCTTTATCATGTCCCCCTGCGGGGCCACCGCCGTTACCTGTTCTCCAAATAACACCTTTGCCCCGGCAACCTGAGCCTGCGACAACATATAATTGTCGAGTTTGTCGCGCATTGTGCAATAAATGAGAGGGTCGGGGGAGGAACGTTCAAAGGTTTCACCGAAGCGGGTGGAAAACCGGAAGGTATGAACCCGGGAATCAATGACAGACCAGATGTCAAAGGGTATTTCCTGAAGGATCTTGTGGGTCAGCCCGGCACCGCATACTTTATACCTCGGAAACTTCTGCTTCTCAAGCACGGTGACCGGATAACCCGCAGAAGCCAGCACGAATGCGGCCACGGATCCTGCCGGACCTCCACCAGCAATGATAACATCTGCTTCCGGGGTAACTTCTGACACGACTGCTATAAAAGTTGAATCGTCTCTTCCAGCAACTTCTCATAGTTTACGGGAACAACGCCTACCTCCTCGCAGACCAACCCTCCGGCAAGGTTGGAAATATAGGCCAGATCGTATGGAGGACAATGGAGTGAGAGACACAGGGAAGCAACAGTGATGACCGTATCGCCGGCTCCCGACACGTCCGAGATGGATCGTAAGTGGGCAGGAATAAAGACGTTGTGCTCCTCTTTACGATCGAGATAAGATATCATTACCCCTTTTTCCGACATCGTAGTCAGGACATATCTGCAGCCCAACTTCTTTCGCAGTTGCTGCACAGCATCGATTACTGCAGCGTTTTCAACAAGCTCACCTTCCATGTTCAGACCCGATTTCAACTCCTTCAGGTTGGGTTTGAACAGTGTCACATTCCTGTATTCCAAAAAATTACGCTTCTTGGGATCCACGGTAACCGGAATCGAAAGTTCCCTGGCCAAATGAACCACTTCCTGGATTAATCCCGGGGTGATAACCCCTTTGTCGTAATCCTGGAATATAATTCCGTCAATACGACTTGTTGTCAATATATTGCGGATCTTTTTCAACAAAGCCTCCTTATCCGGTTCTGATAACGGCTGGTCGTCTTCTTCATCAACCCTCAGCATCTGAAAGGAATTGCCGAATATCCG